>JALHPW010000564.1:0-3265 GCA_022842255.1 Saprospiraceae bacterium
GCAGTAATTCAAACGGTCGGTGATTGGTGTGATTTGGTTGTACGGCCGGTGTTCAGCGAGTTTTTCGAAAGCCCGGTGGATATAACCAATGGTTGGTTCGGCACTAACGATGCGCTCTCCGTCCATTTTCAGCACGTTCTGGAAAATGCCGTGCGTGGCCGGGTGCGTGGGCCCGAGGTTGAGGGTTGCGAGTTCTCCGTCGAGACTATCGAGGGAGGAAAAGTATGATTGAACTTGCATTTCAAGTATTCTTCAAAAGTGAAGTAATGGTGGCGGTTTTTAGCGGTTTCTAATTAAGGCCTTGTCTGAAAACCTTGCACCAGTACCATTTTCATTTGGGTCGTATAGGGGTTTGGGAACTTGATAAATGTGTTCGCTGCACAATCCAACACATGGCTCCAATACGATATTGAACTCTTTTGCCGAACCACCCCAAATTGTGATCCCTCGGTACGTTTGAACCACATAGTCCGGCTGCTTGAATACACTCAGCTCATAGGTCGCGGCTTCAACGAAAAACTTGTATCGCCCGTTTTCATCTGATTTAATCGACTGGACCACGTCATTTCCGCGCAATAGCTTTAGCTCCACACCTGCCACCGGTTGCCTATTTTGCTGCGCTATGACCTGCCCTTCAAGTGTTTGCATTTGTCCCCAAACTCCGTTTGGAATCAGGCAAAAAAGGGACAAGGCGATGCATAGCTGTTTCATAGTCAATCCATTTCTCAATCAAAACTCCGCCCCACATGCCCTTCCCGTCCAAAGAAGCGGTCGTCTTTGTCGGTACGGGTGCCATCTTCTAAGCGGTATTCTTTTCGGAGCGGGAAAACGGTCATATCATCCACATTTAAAATCCGGCGCAAATCGGGATGGCCGGTAAACACGACGCCAAAAAAGTCATATTCTTGCCGTTCCATCCAGTTTGCGGTAGGCCAAAGCGTTGTAGCCGTTGGCACATGTGGGTCGTCCTTTGGGAAAAATATCTTTACACGGATACGGACATTCTGTTGCCAGTTGTGGAGGTGATACACGACGCCCAATTCTTGCCCGGCATTTTCGGGATAGTGGATAGCGCAAAGTGAAGTGAGGAAATTAAATCCAAGTTGCGCATCGTCGCGGAGCAATTGAAGCATCCCGACCACCTGTTCCCGGGTCGTGTGGATATTCAAAATGCCGTCGCGGGCGATTTCGGAGGAAACCGCAGCCCCGGGCATTTTTTCGGCTAGTTGTGCGAGTATTGAGTCGTTTGAAACCATTTTAGGCTATGATAGTCAAGGCGTTGCGTGAAAGTCCTACAACATTTGCGGTTGTCAACTCTTTAAGAATTTGTTCAAAATTGTCTTCAAAAAGACTGAGTAAATCATCATTGCGAATATTCCCAGTAGTTAGAAAAAGCAATTTATGGGGTTCAAGTTTTTCGAAAAAACGGTCATAAAAATCCGAGTCCTTCGAAATCACAACCCGGCTTTCGGCCATTGAAATTGAATTGATTATTTCATCATTGGTTCTATTTCGATCTGGCAAATCCAATGTGTGTATCGCATCAACCCCTTTTTCTCTAAGCCACCAAGCCAAACGCCGAGGCAATTGCGCATCAACAATGAATTTCATGCTGCCAGAGCACTAACGTGTTTTACCTTAGTGAGCCGCGCAGCAAATAGCAAGCAAGCGATCAAATCGTCCTCTTCCAAATCCTCATAATCGGCTAGAATTTCCGCATGTGTCATCCCGGAAGCGAGCAATTCCAACATGTTCTCCACTGGATAGCGTAGGCCCCGGATTACAGGTTTGCCGTGACAGATTTTAGGGTCAACGGTAATCCTATCGAGCAATGCTTGATTTTCCATATTACCCAATTTGATACTTTTCCAAAAGATGCTGGTATTCAGGCGAATTTCTGCGGCGAAGTGGCTCGTTTTTCACCAGCTCCTGAATTTTCATGATTCCATCGATGATTTGTTCTGGGCGTGGTGGGCAGCCGGGCACGTACACGTCCACCGGAATTACCTTGTCGATGCCCTGAAGCACGGAATAGGTATCGAAAATACCCCCTGAACTGGCGCAAGCACCTACCGCAATCACCCACTTAGGTTCAGCCATCTGGGTGTACACCTGTTTGAGGATGGGTCCCATTTTTTTGGCAATCGTCCCCATTACCATGAGCAAATCGGCTTGACGTGGAGAGAACGAAAGCCGCTCCATTCCAAACCGGGCAAGGTCATAGTTGGTGCCCATGGTCGCCATGAACTCAATGCCACAACAAGAAGTGGCGAATGGCAGTGGCCAAATCGAATTGGCACGTGCAAGCCCCACAACGGAGGATATCTTGGTGGCGAAAAAACCTTCTCCGCCAAAACCTTCAGGCATTTCTGCTTGATTTGTCATGATTTTAACTATGATGTATGAACGATGGACGATGAACATGCAATAGGTTCATCGTTCATCGTTCATCGTTAATGACTTATTTATCCCACTCAAAAGCTCCTTTGCGGAGCACGTAATAAAACCCGACCAGAAAAACGGCCACGAACATCAACACCGCAAAAAAACCTGCGGTGCCCATGGCTCTGAAATTCACCGCGTACGGATAAAAGAATATTACTTCCACGTCGAACAACACAAACAAGATGGCCGTCATGAGGTATTTGATGGACACCGGAATTCGGGCGTTGCCTTGGCTTTCGATGCCGCACTCAAAATTCTCGTCCTTCTTTTTACTGCTCCGACGTGGGCCAAGACGTGGTACCACGATGAGTACAAGGGCTACAAACCCAAGTGCTACAAGGGATTGCATGATTACTGGTAGATATCCGTTGGGTTCCATATCCTATTGGTGGCGCGAATTGTTGTTCGCAAAAAAGTTTGAAATCTGGGCAAATGTCGTTCGGATTTTCAATCCGTTGGACTTGCGCGGCAAAGGTAGCCAAATGCCCTTGACTTTTAATTGCCCAAAATTGTAAGAACTACACGAAGTGGACCTAGTTTAGAATTTTTCAAGCCCAGGGTTTTTCGAGAAAACCCACCTTTGTGCAAAATTTTCAAATCATGGACAGAAATACACTGCTTGGCTTAATCGTTGCTTTTCTGGTACTAGTCTTTGTTTTTTTTGAAAAAACCGAGACTGGCACGCCAGAACCACTTAGTCAAAACCCCACAAACCAATCTTTTGTTGCGAAATATGGCACGCCTTTGATTGATGGAAAACCAGACGACCCGGTTTGGCAGGCCGCCGAATGGCTACCACTTGACCAAGTTTGGCTCGGAC
>JALHPW010000564.1:3275-3640 GCA_022842255.1 Saprospiraceae bacterium
CAGGGCGTTACAAAATCCTTTGGGACGACAACAATCTCTACTTGCTGGCCGAAATAGTCGACGATACCTTGATTGATATCCATGCAGATGGTCTTTTGAAGTATTGGGATGATGACTGCCTGGAAATATTCGTAGATGAAGATGCGTCTGGCGGCAACCATCAATATAGTTACAATGCATTTGCCTACCATATTGCACTGGATGGCAAGGTGGTAGACATCCGGCCGGACAGTGCGTTTGCCTATTTCAACGAGCATTGCACCACACGGCGCATTACCAGTGGGAATACCACGGTATGGGAGGTAGCTGTCAAGATTTTTGACGGGAAAAAATATGAGGATGAGGGCGAAAATATTCCCAAAATG
>JALHPW010000565.1 GCA_022842255.1 Saprospiraceae bacterium
ACTTTCTAATCAATTTTGGGGATTTGAGACCTCCTCAAATCCCCAAATCCCAAAATCCCCAACTAAACAACTCAACACCCAACCATGTCTCTCACCACAGCTACAGCAAAACTTGAACGCAACGGATTTCTCGACCTTGAGGTAGATCCCACCCTGGATTTGGTGGCCGAAATCAAACGCCTCAAACGGGAAAAAAACGCCGTCATACTCGCCCACTATTATCAGGAATCGGAGATTCAGGACATCGCGGACTATATCGGTGATTCGCTAGGCCTGTCCCAACAAGCTGCCAAGACCGAGGCGGACATTATAGTTTTTGCTGGCGTGCATTTTATGGCTGAGACCGCTAAAATGTTGAGTCCCAATAAGAAAGTACTGCTTCCAGATTTGAAGGCCGGGTGCTCCTTGGCAGATTCCTGTCCGCCAGCCTTGTTTAAAAAATTCAAGGAAAAACACCCCGATCACCTGGTGGTCAGCTATATCAACTGTACTGCTGAGCTCAAAACCCTAACGGACATCTGCTGTACCAGCACCAACGCATTGGCGGTTATTGAGAGCATTCCCAAAGACCAGCCCATCATTTTTGCGCCAGATAAAAACCTGGGGGCTTACCTCATCAAAAAGACCGGGCGTGATATGGTCTTGTGGAATGGCGCCTGCATGGTACATGAGATTTTCAGCCACGAACGCATCGTTAAGCTCCGCCAACGCCATCCCAACGCAAAATTCATCGCCCACCCTGAATGCGAGGCCCATATCCTGGACATGGCTGATTATATTGGCAGTACCACGGGATTGTTGAAGTATACCATCAATGATGCGGCTACCGAATTTATCGTGGCCACAGAGGCTGGAATCCTGCACCAAATGCAAAAGTCCAGCCCACACAAAACTTTTATACCTGCGCCGCCTAACAATAATTGTGCGTGCAATGATTGCCCCCACATGAAGCGCAACACCCTTGAAAAGCTCTTTCTGTGCATGGAATATGAGCTTCCTGAAATCATCTTGCCCGAATGGGTGATTGAGCAGGGCCGGGCTTCCATCGACCGGATGTTGGAGATTTCTGCGAAAGCAGGATTGGTTTCTGCCTAAATTTAAAGGGAAAGTCGAGTCTAGGGGGCAAAATAATATTTCGCCTATTGCCAAAATCCGACAAAAAGCCTCGCTCAAAGGCCGTTTATTTGCTGCCACAAATTGAATGTTTTGGTCGTGCACACACAACCAAAACTGCCAGCTTTTCGTAAGTTTCGTATTCTTCCCCTAAGTCCAACTGGACACTCCTTTTCCTATAATCTTCCTAATCGTGCTGACACGTGCTCTGCCGTGCCTTCACTCCTGCATTTTCAAACAAAATCACTAGAAAAAACGTGCAAAAACTTAAAAACTCCCGCTTGCTCCCCATCACCGGATTGTTACTTGGCATGTTGGTGTGGCTCGCCAACGACGGCAACCCACCCACTGGACGGACGGCAGCTCCATTTGATGGAAACTGCAATGGTTGCCACACTGGAAACAGTTACAACGGGACTATTGAAGTCACCGGATTTCCTACTACCGCTAACCCGGACCAATTGTACGATATCAATGTTAAACTGACCGTCACATCGGGCGCGCCAACCATTGCTGGTATGCAAATGGTGGTTGTGGATGCCAATAATGCCGATTGTGGCGACCTTATCGAAGCAGTTGCTGACCTGGGTACCGAATCCTTGAACACCCGCGAATATATGGAGCATCGCGGTGGGAAAACAATCTCAGGGGGCATCGTTGAATGGGATTTCCAATGGAGAGCACCTCTCAGTGTTCCAGGCAATACCGTGAAGGTGTATTACATTGTCAACATGTGTAACAACAACAATGGTAGTGGAGGCGACAACCCCGTTTGGAGCAACCTATCCTTTGGGTTTGCTGGTCCGCCACCAGTATCCGCCAGCATCTCCAGTACCGTAAATCCTTCCTGTAACGGTGGTAACAATGGCAGCGCTACCGTGGAGGCCAGTGGAGGCAACCCACCCTATACCTATTTGTGGTCGGGTGGTGGTCAAACCGGACAAACGGCTACCAACCTCGCAGCAGGTACCTACACCTGTACGGTAACGGCTTCGGGCGGGAGTGGCACTGCCACCGCGGTAGCTGTATTGACCGCCCCGCCAGCACTTACGCTTACCACCAATGTAACTGGAAGTGTCAGTTGTGTATCGAGCGCTACTGCAACAGCTACAGGTGGCGGTGGTACGCCCGGGTATACCTATGTGTGGTCGGATGGACAGGTTGGGAATGTGGCTGTTTTTGAGCAAACCGGTTCTTACTCCGTGACACTTACCGATGCCAATGGCTGTACCAAAATTGCCTCAGCAAACATCACGGGCAATACAACGCCACCCATTGCAAACGCCGGGGCTGATGGGGAATTGACCTGTGCAGCACCCCAAACCCAACTAAATGGGGCGGGCTCTTCCACGGGCACAAATATTACGTATGCGTGGACAACCAGTGGCGGAAATATAGTTTCAGGGGCAAATACACTGACCCCAACCGTAAATGGCTGCGGAACTTACAACCTCTTGGTGACCAATACTTCCAATGGGTGTACGGCGACCGATGCCACAGTGGTGACGTGTAACACGAACCCTCCCAATGCCACCGCTACCGGCGGAACCATCACCTGTGCCAATCCTGAGGTAACCTTAATGGGCAACTCTACCACCCCGGGAGTTACGTACGCTTGGGCAGGACCTGGGATAACTCCTCAAAACCAGTTTCAACAAAATCCGATTGTCAACCTTGCTGGGACTTACACGCTTACCGTAACCAATCCGGAGGATGGCTGTACCAAAACGGCTACCGCCACTGTTTCGGCAAACACCACGCAGCCAACAGCATCGGCAACCGTATCTGGCACCTTGACCTGTGCGGTTACCGCTGTTCAATTGAACTTGACAACGAATGCCTCCAATGCGATTTATTTGTGGACAGGACCGAATGGCTTTTCATCAAACATTGCCAATCCAAATGTTTCAATACCAGGAGTTTATACAGGTACCGTAACCAACCCCGCAAACGGTTGCCAAAATTCGGCAATGGTGACGGTAGTACAGAATATCGCGCCACCCGGAGCCACTGCTGCAGTTTCTGGTCAAATCAACTGCATAAACAGTACCGTACAATTGCTCGGCAATTCGCCGCTTGCGCCTGATGTGAGCTATTTGTGGCTAAGTCAAAATTTTAATTCCAATCAGCAAAGCCCTACGACTGGAACGCCTGGTACTTACACCTTGACCGTGACAGGCACTGTAAATGGTTGTACCTCATCGGCTGCGGTCACGGTAGTACAAAACACCGCAATTCCATTTGACAGCATCGTGCCTCCAGGGAATTTGAACTGCAACAACCCAAGTATTCAACTCAATGGCACCCCTTCTTCGCAAGGCCCAAATTTTGATTACCTCTGGACGGCGAAGGAAGGTGGGCGCATTTTGTCGGGCGACACAACACTGACGCCGGTTGTGGACAGTACCGGGAAGTATTTTTTAAAAATCACCAATGTGGACAACGGCTGCACGGCCCTTGATAGCGTTGTGGTAAATCAATCCTTGCCTGTTACAGCTACTTTGCTTGCATCGACCA
>JALHPW010000566.1 GCA_022842255.1 Saprospiraceae bacterium
GGTTGATTTGGTTGATAAAGTTGATGAAGGTTTATTTTTTGCATCCTAAAAAGTGGATAATTCCTGCTTTTTTGACTGTATTTATCAACCCTTATCAACCTTATAAACTTCATATCAACCCTTTGAGACAGCCTCTAATTACTATGCATCTCTACGGACTCATCGGCTGGCCCTTAGGTCATTCCTTTTCAAAAAAACACTTCGGCGAAAAATTCGAACGGGAAGGCATTCACGATGCCCACTACGAACTTTTTCCGCTGGAAAACATTGCCGATTTGCCTGCCTTACTGGCGCAAAACCCCGCGCTGCATGGCCTCAATGTCACCATCCCATACAAGGAATCGGTGATTCCCTTCCTCGACGATTTGGATGAAACCGCTCGAGCCGTGGGCGCGGTGAATTGTATAAAAGTGCTTGAAAATCAAAAACTTGTAGGCTATAACACAGATGTGATTGGGTTTGAAAAGTCACTGCCTCGGGCGCTCGTTAAACGTTGGCAGACGAATGGCGAAACAGCCCTGGTACTCGGCACCGGCGGGGCCTCCAAAGCCGTGGCGTTTGTGTTGAAAAAACTCGACATACCGTTCAAATTCGTTTCCCGCAACCCTAAGTCCGAAAACGAAACCAGCTACGAATCCCTGCTCGTTCATCGTTTTTACCCGCCGGAGCCAACGCATAGGAGGGCATCGTTCATCGTTAACACCACCCCGCTCGGCACCTTCCCCCAGGTAGAAGAAATGCCACCCCTTCCGCTTGATTTGATTAAACCCGACATGTTTGTATACGATTTGATTTACAATCCCGCCGAAACGCTACTTTTGCGCGAAGCCAAATCCCGGGGCTGTATAGTAAAGAACGGCTTGGAAATGTTGGAGTTACAAGCAGAAGCCGCCTGGGAGATTTGGGGGGAAGACCTTTGACTATTGGTCGGTGTTAGCCCAATATTCCTGTTAAAAGAAGTCAATAGTCAACAGTCAAAGGTCAACAGTCAAAGGTCAAAAGCCAAAGGTCAACAGTCAATAGTCAAAGGTCAACAGCCAACCATCACCCATGATGCCTACCATAGATTTTTCAAATACAGAAATCGCGTTTGCCCACCTTTCGGACAAAGAATTGAAAAAAACAGCCTGGTTGTTCAACATGATGAACAAACCCTTGCTCGTCAAATACGGTTCTGCGCTCGCCCTTTGGGCCGTTGAAAACAACATTCCACTCGCAGAATGGGCCGTCAAAAAAACGGTTTTTTCCCAGTTTGTGGGCGGCACCACGCTTTTGGATAGCCAACCGAGCATTGAGCGACTCGCCGAATTCAATACCCTGACCATCCTGGATTACGGCGCGGAGGCCAAGGAAACGGAACTCGATTTCAACCACACCATGAACGAGAATATCCGGGCCATCGATTTTGCGGCGCGTTCCGTAAAAAGCATTCCGGTAATCAGTACCAAGGTGACGGGTTTGATGCGGTTTGGTTTGTTGGAACGTATCCAAGCAGCCGAAACCCTCAACCGGGAAGAGGTGAGCGAATATCGCAACGCACTCAAACGCCTCGACGCCATTTGTTACCACGCCTCCAAAAAGAACGTGGCCGTGTTTATCGACGCAGAAGAAAGTTGGATTCAGGATTCCATCGACCACCTCGTGTGGCTCATGATGCGGCGTTACAACAAGCAACACGTGGTGGTGTACAATACCTTCCAGTTTTATCGGCACGACCGACTTCATTTCCTCACCGAAAGCTACGATCGGGCCAACAAGGAAGGTTTTTTACTCGGGGCTAAACTCGTACGTGGTGCTTACATGGAGAAAGAACGCGCCCGCGCTCAAGAATTGGGCTACCCCAGTCCCATCAATGCCGACAAAGCGGCCACCGACGATTTATACAACACAGCACTTCGTTTTTGCATCGATCACCTCGATACGATGGCCGTTTGCAATGCCAGCCACAATGCCGACAGTGCCATGCTACAAGTGGATTTGATGGATAAAAAAGGCCTCGCGCACGACCACCCGAACACCCTTTTCAGTCAGCTCTACGGCATGAGCGACAACCTGACGTTCAACCTCGCCAAAGCGGGCTTCCGCGTAGCGAAATACCTCCCATACGGCCAGGTCAAAGAGGTAATTCCATACCTCATCCGCCGAGCGCAGGAAAACACTTCTGTGACGGGCGATGCTGGTCGGGAATTGAAATTGGTGCGGGAAGAGGTTCGGAGAAGAGGTATTTGAATCACGAGGTACGAAGTGCGAATTACGATTTTTTTGATTCGAAAAAAGCTAAAAACAGCCCCGTTTCGAATCAAAACAATCGTAATTCGTACTTCGTAATTCGTAACTCTTGTTTACCTTCCTAAATGCACCAACAACACACTGACATCCGCCGGATTGACGCCTGAAATACGACTTGCCTGGCCAATCGTGCGCGGACGCGTGTGCGCTAATTTCTGCCGGGCCTCGATGCTGAGTCCGTTGAGGCTGGAATAATCAAAATCAGCCTGCAAAGGCAGCTCTTCGAGTCTGGCCATACGCGACACCATTTCCTCTTCTTTTTTGATGTAGCCGTCGTACTTGATGTTGATTTCGGCCATTTCGACAAATTCCGGCTCGTAGGCGTTCAAGAAACGGGCGAGTTCGGGCAGTGCCTTGGCCATACCCGGAATGTCTACTTGCGGGCGGAGCAAGATGTTGTGCAGTTTTGTTTTTTGGCCAATCAGCGCAGAATCAACACTTTGCAAATACCCATTCAATTCATCGGGATTCACCGAAGCATTGCGGAAAAAAGCATCGATTTCGGCCACGGCCCGGTTTTTGGCCCGAACACGTTCCATGCGCGCTTCCGAACCTTGCAGCCCCAAGCGATGCGCGATGGGGGTGAGCCGTAAATCAGCATTGTCCTGGCGCAACAAAATGCGGTACTCGGCGCGACTGGTGAACATCCGATACGGCTCCTCCGTGCCCTTGTTCACGAGGTCGTCGATCAACACCCCGATATAGCCTTCCGAGCGTTTCAAGACCAGCGGCGCTTCGTTTTTTGCCGCCAATGCAGCGTTGAGCCCGGCCATCAAACCCTGACAAGCGGCTTCCTCGTAACCTGTGGTGCCGTTGATTTGTCCGGCGAAAAACAGGTTTTTCACCAGGTTGGTTTCCAGGGTGGTTTGCAACTGGGTAGGTGGGAAATAATCGTATTCAATGGCGTATCCCGGACGGAACATCTTGGCGTTTTCCAAACCCGGAATCAAGCGAAGTGCCTTGTACTGCACATCTTCTGGCAAGGAACTGGAAAAACCATTGATGTAAATTTCCACGGTGTCGCGGCCTTCAGGCTCCACAAAAAGCTGGTGCCGGTCTTTGTCGCTGAACCGGTCAATTTTATCCTCGATACTGGGGCAATAACGCGGCCCAACGCCTTGGATTCGGCCGTTGAACATGGGCGATTTGTCAAAACCCGTGCGCAGGGTATCGTGTACTTTTTGATTCGTATAGGTACTCCAGCAGCACAGTTGGTTTTGTAGCGGAGGGGTGTTGGTGTAGGAGAATTTACCCGGCGGGTTGTCTCCGTCCTGCACTTCCATTTTGGAATAGTCGAGGCTCCGTCCGTCTATTCGCGGAGGTGTTCCGGTTTTCATACG
>JALHPW010000567.1 GCA_022842255.1 Saprospiraceae bacterium
AAAATAATCGCCGTCAAAACCGCCAAAGGTGTGGTACAATTCTGCACGGATAAAAAATGCAGCTCCAGTGGCCCAAAAACATTCCTGCGGCTCGTCATATTGTCCGTGGTCTTCTTCCCGCTGACTAAAAATCCGTCCCCGACAAAAAGGGTAGCCAAGGCGGTCAATCCAGCCCCCGGATGCGCCAGCGTATTCGAATTTGAATGGACGGTGGACGGTGGACGGTTCACGGTGGACGGTGGACGGTTCACGGTTCACGGTTTCCGGTTCACGGTGGACGGTTTCCGGTTCTTCCCAGGCTAGGATTTTAGGTTGGGCTACGGCCATGCTCGGGTCTTTTTTCATGGCATCCAGCACGGGTTCTAGCCAATTGGGCGCTACCTCCACATCAGAGTTTAGGATGACATAAATCTCGGCCTGCACTTGCTGAAGTGCCCGATTGTAACCTTCTGCAAACCCCCAATTCTGCTGTAAATCAATCAGTTCTATCTCTGGATAATGCTGCTGTAGGAATTCTATCGAATCGTCCGGCGAACCATTGTCGGCCACAATGATGCGCGCTCCCGGACTGTTTTCTACCACAGAAGGCAGGAATTGCTCCAAGTGGCGCCGGGTGTTGTAGTTCAGGATCACCACGGCTACGGTGGACGGTTCAGGGTTCACGGTGGAGGGTTCGCGGTTTACGGTTGACGGTTCACGGTGACAGGAAGGCATTGAAGATTTTGTATTCGCACTTCCCACCTCCCCCCTCGCATCTCCCCCCTCGTACTTCGCACCTCGTAAATCGTAACTCGTAAATCGCAACTCAATCTCCCTCTTGTCTTCGCCAATTTGACGTTTCAAGTCTTCCAGGTTGTCCAGTTTTTTATCGGGACGGATAAAATCCAATACTTCGACCTTCAGTTGTTGTCCGTACAAATTGCCTTCAAAATCAAGAATATTGACTTCGATGGTTCGTTTGCCATCGGGCGATAGGGTAGGGCGGTTGCCGATGTACAAGGCAGCCTTGTGCTCAGCAACTTGGGCCGCATAAATCCCTTCTGGCAGCACCAGTTTAAAGGGGTCGGCAATTTCAATGTTTGCGGTAGGAAAGCCCAGGGTGCGTCCAATCTTATTGCCTACCACCACCTTGCCGGAAAAGGAAAAAGCATGGCCCAGCAAACGATTGGCAAGCTTTAAATCGCTGCTTTCGAGCGCTTTGCGGATTTTGGAGGAACTGATGGCGATTTCGTCCACCTCCTGCGCCGAGATTTCCACCACCTCAAACCCCGCCGTTTTTTCAAATTTTTTCAAAAAAACGATATCCCCTTCCCGGCCTGCGCCAAATCGGTGGTCGTAACCGATCACGATGTATTTGGGGGCGAAGCGTTTGACCAAAAAATCCTCGACGTATTGTTGGGCGCTTTGTTGTGAAAATTCCAAGGAAAAAGGAACCACCACCACATAATCGATACCTGCTTGCTGGAGCAGTTCGGTTTTTTCATCTATGGTGGAGAGCAGCTTGAAACTCAAATCATCGGGTTTCAGCACGGTACGCGGATGAGGGTCGAACGTGATGACCACACTTTCGCCCTCCTGGTTTTTGGCCAGTGACTGCACTTTTTCAAGTATACGCCTGTGCCCGAGATGCACGCCATCGAAAGAACCAATGGTAATCACGGCATTGCGAAACCTGGGCAAAGAATCTAAATCGGTAAAAACCCGCATAAGGGCGGCAAAGGTAAAATCTCACTTCTCACCGCAGGATGATTTTTTTCGTCAGGATGCCATGACTGTGCCTTATTTTCAAAACATAGGTTCCGGGCGACAAATTTGGTGTCAATACAGGGTATATGCCAGTGTCCGGGAGAATAGCACCTTGTTGGAGGATAAGACTGCCTTTCATGTCAAATAGTTCGAGCACTACTTCCGAATTGACGCAACTTATGATTTCCATTAAAAAGCCGTCTCTTTGACTTGGACCCTGGTAGGCCAGGATGTCGCAGAGGGGCGCGTTGGACGACACGCTCACATTGCTTTGAAAAGTGGCTGTGGCCCAATCGCCATGCTGGATTTCGGCCATTTCGGCCATCGAAGCGATGGTTGCTTTCACGACATTGGATAGGAAGCGCATGTTCAACTTTTCGTTGAGCGTATCTCCGGGTGTGTGGTAACATTCGTTGCGGAAATTGGCGCCATCGGTGAGCATAAGGGCTGGTTTGCCCGCATCCCAAAACGGAGCATGGTCGCTGCGGCGCAGGTCGGGCGCGGCGGATCCGGTACCCGGAACATCCAGCGTAATTACCTTTAAATCAGGAACATATTGTTGTGCGGCGTTGCTAAACAACAAGGCGAGTGGTTGTGAAGCGGTATTGCCCACATTGGTGATAAAATCACCGCGATACTCATTGGCGGCTACGGCTGCTGCTGCGGCCGGGAACAAAAACGGGAAGCCCTGCGGCAGCGTTTGCGTGTTGGGCTCGTCGCTCCAGTACCCAATCATTTCATGGTTGAACACCCCTTCAATTTGTTCTCCTGCTGGAATACCCAGGCTGACATAGCGGATACTGCCCACCAATCCCGATTCCTCCAGGTCAAAACCGATGAATCGCAGCGATTTTTTAAACGGATACCGGCTCAACAACCGAGCAGCCTCCATGACCCCAACAGTGCCTGAGCCATTGTCGTCTGCACCGGGCGCGTTGTTGACGGTGTCGTAGTGGGCATCGTTGATGATTACTTTTTCCGCGGAACTGACGCCAGGGTGTGAGCCAATGAGGTTTTTGCCGGTGTAATTTCCCAGTGGAACGTTTTGTTCCTCGTAGTATAATCCGGCTGCGAGAAACAAGTTTTTAATCGAATCGCGGGCGGCTGCCAGTTGGGTGGCTCCGGCAGTTCGGTGGCGGATACCTTCCAAATATTCAAGGTTGGAGCGCAGGCGATTGCTATCTACCTCGTTTACAAGTGCCTGAATATCAAAACTTTGTTTATCGTCCACAACTAAACGGACGCTAATTGGGGCCGCTATATTGGCAATGGCGGAAAGGTCGCAGGTGATGTTGCGAGCACCGGGTTGAACGGGAAAACCTACGTCTCCGGTTGCAGGGATTTGTCCACTGAGGGCATAGGTTTTACCACCGTTATCAGAAAACTGGAGGGTAATTTCAAGTGGGTCGCCTTCATTGTCGGCCACTTCGTAACTGATGGCAAGGCTCAAGTTGGCCCAATCGGGGCTGAGATTCAGGCTTGTGATTTCCGGAGGGAAATTTTGGGCCAAAAGGGTGAAGGGAGCGAGGATTGCAAGGCTGTTGGCTAGGATTTTTTTCATGGAACAAGTTTTGGCGAGTGATGCGACAAATATAGGAAAGGTTGCATTTTCCTTGTTCCAAAATGTGATGGGCACGCGGCGAAGCGTACCCATCAACATTCATCCGTTAAGACCTATTTCTGCTAAAATAGAAATGCATGCCAACCACAAAATCCCAAGCTGTGGTAAGGGTGCGGGTGTTTTGGATGCCACTGTCCGCCCGCAATTCATTTCTGCTAATGCCATAATTGTATTTGACCTGGGTTTCCAGGGAGACGCGGCCTCTTGAAAAAATCGCATAACCAGGGCCCACGCCAAAGGTTTGGAGCGTTGTG
>JALHPW010000568.1 GCA_022842255.1 Saprospiraceae bacterium
GCGTCACCGACCTAGATGTGAATCCTGCCGACCCGACGGAGCTTTACGTTGCCTACGCCTCCGGCGGCCTTTGGCACAGCAAAAGCAATGGCACAAAATTCGACCCCATCTTCGACCACGAGGCGAGTATGACCATCGGCGATATTGCCGTGGATTGGACCAACCGCGTCATTTGGGTCGGCACAGGAGAAGCCAATAGCAGTCGCTCTTCATACGCCGGCACCGGCATGTACCGCAGCGCCGACAACGGCAAAACCTGGGAATGGCGCGGCCTACCCGAAAGCCACCACATCGCCCGCATTGTGCTGCACCCCTCCAATCCGAACACGCTCTGGGTGGCTGTACTCGGGCATTTGTACTCCCCAAACGCCGAACGAGGGGTTTATAAAACCACCGATGGTGGAAAAACGTGGGCCAGAACCCTGTTTGTCAACGAAAATAGCGGTGGCATCGACCTCATACTCGATCCCAATGACGCAATGACCCTCTATGCCGCCACCTGGGAACGCAGCCGCCGTGCCTGGGATTTTGACGGTGCCGGGGAAGGTTCCGGTATCTGGAAAAGCACTGATGGAGGCACTACCTGGTCAAAATCGAGCACTGCGGGCAGTGGTTTCCCAACGGGCGATAAAATTGGCCGGATTGGGCTCAGTGCAGGAAAGAAAAACGGAAAAACGGTGCTCTACGCTTGCGTGGACAATCAAAACTCCAAGCCTAAAAAAGATAAGCCTGCAGAGGATGTCTTGACCAAAGACCAATTGCGCAGCATCTCAAAAGCGGATTTTTTAAAGATTTCCGATGAAAAACTTAGTAGCTTTTTAAAGCAAAATGGCTTCCCTGAAAAATACAATGCCAAGAAAGTCAAGGGTTTGGTGGAAAAGGACAAGTTCAAACCCATTGCCTTGGTAGAATACTTGGAAGACGCAAACAACAGCCTCTTTGATACCGATTTTATCGGTGCCGAACTCTATCGCTCCGACGACGGGGGCGCTACCTGGAAACGCACACACGATGATGCCATCGAACAAATGCACTTCACCTACGGCTACTATTTTTCCAACGTTCGTTGCCATCCCGACGACGCCGACAAAGTGTACATGATTGGTTTTTTCATCATCAGCTCTGAAGACGGCGGAAAAACCTGGAAAAACATCAACGGCGACAATGTCCACGTAGACCATCACGCACTTTGGGTCAACCCGAGTCGACCGGGCCATTTGGTCAACGGGAATGATGGTGGACTCAATATCTCCTGGGACAACGGTGATTCCTGGGTCAAGTGCAATACACCGC
The DNA here is from genome assembly GCA_022842255.1 of Saprospiraceae bacterium. Lineage (GTDB taxonomy): Bacteria > Bacteroidota > Bacteroidia > Chitinophagales > Saprospiraceae > M3007. Next base: position 1,294 of record JALHPW010000568.1, read on the forward strand.
CTGTTGGACAATTTTACGCGGTCACAACGGACGAGGCCGAGCCATATAACGTCTATGGTGGCGCCCAAGACAATGGGGTGTGGGTAGGGTCCAGCGATTATGAAGCCTCCACTGGCTGGCACCAAACCGGACAATATCCGTACAAAGAGCTGATGGGCGGCGATGGCATGCAAATCCAGGTGGATTATCGCGATAACAATACTGTTTATACCGGCTTTCAATTTGGCAACTACTTCAAAATCAATAAGGAAACAGGCGATGCAAAACCCATTTCCCCAAAACACGATTTGGGAGAAAGACCACTTCGATTCAACTGGCAGACCCCCATTTGGCTCAGCCGCCACCAACAGGATGTGCTGTACTTCGGAGCCAACAAAGTGTACCGCTCTTTCAATAAAGGATCTGACTGGGAGGCCATTTCTGCTGATTTGACCTTGGGCGGCAAACCCGGAAATGTACCCTACGGCACCCTGTCCAGCATTTGCGAAAGCCCCCTGAAGTTTGGCTTGCTGTACGCTGGCTCCGACGATGGCCTGATCCACGTAACCCGTGACGGTGGCGAAACCTGGAACAAAATTTCGGACGGGCTACCCCAAAACCTATGGGTAAGCAGGGTCACAGCCTCCGCTCACGAACGCAGCCGGGTGTACGCCTCCTTGAATGGCTACCGCTGGGATGATTTCGCGGCCTATCTCTATGTTTCGCAGGATTATGGCCAACACTGGACCAAAATCGGTCTTGACCTTCCAGCAGAGCCCATCAATGTGGTGAAAGAAGACCCATCCAACCCCAATATTCTCTACGTTGGAACAGACCACCAAGTATATGTTTCGCTCGATGCCGGGCAGTCGTTCCAGACCTTGAGCGCGGAATTCCCCGACGTACCCGTACACGACCTGGCAATTCAACCCGACGCCAAAGAATTGGTAATCGGTACACACGGGCGGTCTATGTTCAAAGCAGACATCTCCAATGTTCAAAAATTAGGGATGGAAACCTTGGTCGCCGAGGTACAACTCTTTGATTTACAAAAGAAAAGGTTCTCCAAAAACTGGGGCAAAAAACAGCCTTACAAAGCAGCCGCCGACCCTGAAATGCCCGTATGGTTCTATGCAAAAACAGCCGGTAAAGCATCTTGGAGCGTGAAACTAAAAGAGGGAGACCTGTTGTTGAATGATGGATCTCTTGATTGTTCAAAAGGCCTGAATCAATGGACGTACAACCTGGACTTCAAAGAAGATGTCTATAAAAAATACCGGGAGGCCCTACAGTCCGCCCAAAAGGACTCAAAAAAGTCAATCGAAATAGAGAAAGCGGATACTGGAAAACGATACCTCCAAAAAGGTGTTTATACCTTTACAATCGAAAAAAATGGCGTTTCGGTGGTCACGGAATTTGTGATTGAGTAATCCTTTGTTCACCGTAACCCAAGTGCTAAACCTATGAAATCATACCCTTAACCCTTTTCAATCATGATTCAAATGAAAAAATTCAAATTTCTTACCCTTTTAAGCCTCTTGTTAGCGCTCTTTTCAATGAGTGGGTGTTTACACATCATTGAAGAAATTACCATTCGTAAAGATGGAAGTGGCTCCTATCGATTTGTAGTGGATGCCAGTGAAATCAAAAAAATGGTGGGCGATCTTGGCAAAAAAATGGCCGAACCGGACACTGCCACCACAGACCTGGTTTTGCCCGAGAACGACAGCCTCGTCACGCCTAAAAAAAAGGAGCACGAACTAACGGCAGAACGTTTGGCTACGTTCCAAGGTCTAAGCAAGGTGGCTGCAGTCAATGATACTGCCAATTACATTACCGGTTTTTCCTTTGATTTCGACAATGTGGAAAACCTACAGTCGGCAATGATTTCAGTGGGCACGGCCTCCAGCATGGGCGCCTGGAGCGAAAGTAGCGATATGAATTGGAGTAAGAAATCCTTGACCCGAGATAGCGGGGGCGAAACATTCCGGGATATTATTGTTCAGGCATTACAAGATCGCGGTCAGGACGAAGGGAAGGATATGAGCGGAGCAGAAGGAATCATGAAAATGATGATGGGCAGCCTGAGTTTCAAACAGGTATATCATTTTCCCGACCAAAAAATCAAAAAATGCAATCACCCCGGAGGCCAGATCAGCAAGGACAAGCATACAATAACAATTACAGAAAAACCATTTAGCGAAAAGGAAGACAAAAAAGCTCCCTCCAAACTGATGGTACGGCTCAAATAAAAGCAGACCTTTCGGCACTATTTTGGCGGAAAAACCTCCGCTACACTTCTCAACTATCTCACATTCAATGAAAAATTTGAAAAACCTTTTTC
>JALHPW010000569.1 GCA_022842255.1 Saprospiraceae bacterium
TTGTGATTGGGCGTATTTCACCATATCCGTTTTTTCCAGAAGCTCCTTCAAGTCATTTTGTGAAAGCGGCGGGAAATCCGTGGCTTTCAACATCTTTTGGATTTCTGAAGTGGTGGATTCCAGGGCAGCGATGCCGTATCGGGTTTCCAAAAATTCGCGGAGGATTAGGCTGAGTTCGGCGTAATGTTCCTTTGTTTGTTCGTTTTTCCAGAGTTGTTTTTGCTGTAGTTGGGCAAGTTTCTGCATCGCCAATTCATTCGGCGAAATAGAGGGCAATTGTACAGGAACTTGTACCGCTATAGGCTGTGGCTTACTCCGGTTCTTTCGAAGCAACCATAGAAGTATACCTCCAATGACCAATACCCCTGCAGCCCAAGCCCAATAATCCATCCAGGATTCAGGCTCCCGCCGTATATCTCGAATCTTGGCCATGTCGGTGATCTCCCGTCCACCGCGTGTAGGAAAGACCACTAACTTTAATTCATTCGTTTCCAATGGTTTGCCACTTGAAAGCCGGACCAAAAGCGGCGGCAATTCAAGGGTTGCACTGTCGAACGCAATCAGGGTAAATCGACGCGTCCATTGGGTTCCACTGCGCCGCCATTCGCTGCGTCCGATGATGTTGTTTGGCGAAAAAACAGCGGCCCAAGGACTAAAGTCTACGTCTTTTGGCGCTGTATTCAGTCCCGAAATAAAGATTAAGAGCCCCGTAGTGTCGCCAGTTTCAATCCGTTCTGGCTGCAGGGAGGCAACCGCTCTGGGTTGTGCCGTGGTTTGAAAAGCAGTAAATAGGCATATGGCAAGAAGACAGACTGCCCGCTTTCCAAATGCGTTTTCGTTTCGCTTGAAACTAGAGGGAGCCATCATCTCAGCCATGCGCCACGATTTTGGAACGTTTTGAAAAAAACTGCAACAGCGCATTCGTATAGGGTTGGTGGGTCCCTACGCTCAAGAAATCAGCCCCTGCACGTCGAAACAGACTTTGTGTGGCCGCTTTGTGTTGCTCAAAAGAGTAGCCATATTGCCAGCGAAGTTGGTGGCTCGTGGTGTCGACCCAAATCTGCTCGCCCGTTTCGGCGTCCGCCACCCGAAGCACGCCCACATCGGGCAAATCACGCTCCAAGGGATCCCAACAATGGATCCCAATACAATCGTGTTGCTTGGCCAAAACCCGAAGCGCTTCCTCATACCCTTCCGCCAAAAAATCAGACAACACGAAACAAACACAGCGTTTTTTTACCCCGGTATGGATGTAGCGCAAGGCTTTGTTCATATCCGTTTTGCGCCCAACAGGTTTAATACTCAGCACTTCCCGTATGATGCGAAGAATATGCTGCCGACCTTTTTTGGGCGGGATGTATAATTCCACACGGTCAGAAAACAGCATCACCCCAACTTTATCATTGTTGGCAATGGCCGAAAAAGCCAGCACCGCACAGAGTTCGGTCAGATACTCTGCCTTGAACTGGGCATGACTGCCAAACACCGCCGATCCACTCACATCCACCACCAACATCACCGTGTTTTCCCGTTCTTCCTCAAAAACCTTGATAAATGGCTCCCCTGTCCGCGCTGTCACGTTCCAGTCTATGGCCCGCACATCGTCCCCAGGCTGGTAAAGCCGCACATCGCTGAACGACATTCCTTTGCCCTTGAACGCACTCTGATAGCCGCCCGTAAACAGGTGGCTGCTCAAGCCCTTGGTCTTGATTTCTATGCGGCGGACTTTTTTTAGAAGTTCGTTGGTATCCATGTTCAGGGAAAGTAGCACGGAACTCCGTTCCGTGGCTTGGTTTGGATGCTTTACTAGATGCCCCGGAACAGCGTTCCGGGGTACATTACGGGATCACAACCGTGCCAAGCACTTTAGAAATGATTTCCTCTTGCCCAATATTTTCCGCCTCCGCTTCAAACGTCAGCCCCACCCTATGGCGCAATACATCCGGACAAATGGCCTTCACATCATCGGGCGTGACAAAACCGCGACGATTGAGGAAAGCCATGGCACGGGCAGCTTTTGCCAAAGCAATGGTGGCGCGGGGGGAAGCCCCGTAGCTGATAAGCGGTGCAATTTGCCCCAAACCATATTGGTCCGGTTGCCGCGTGGCAAAAACGATTTGCAGGATATACTGCTCGATTTTTTCGTCCAGATAAATCTTCTTGACGGCCTCACGGGCTTGCAATAAAGTCTTGACCGACAATATTTTAGAAACCTCCGGCATATCGTCATTGAGGTTTCGTTGCATGATGGTGCGTTCGTCCTCAAAAGTCGGATACCCTATTTTCACTTTCAAGAGGAAGCGGTCGGCTTGGGCCTCTGGCAATGGATAGGTACCCTCCTGCTCAATGGGATTCTGGGTAGCCAGCACCAAAAAAGGTTCTTCCAGCTTAAACGTTTGATTCCCAATGGTAATTTGCCGTTCCTGCATGGCCTCGAGCAGGGCGCTTTGCACCTTGGCCGGGGCGCGGTTTATTTCGTCTGCGAGCACAAAATTGGCAAAAATGGGCCCCTTGCGCACGGTAAATTCCCCGGTACCTGGACTGTAGATGGTGGTCCCTACCACGTCGGCGGGGAGCAGGTCGGGCGTAAACTGGATACGGCTAAAGTGCGCGTCCACCGCGTCGGCCAGGGTTTTGATCGCCAAAGTTTTTGCCAAGCCTGGCATCCCTTCGAGCAAAATGTGGCCTTTCGTCAAAAGCCCAATCAAAAGACGGTCCAGCATTTGTTCCTGCCCCACAATCACACTAGCGGTGGCGGATTTTAATTTTTCAAGAAACGCGCTTTCGGTTTTGATAAAGTCATTAAGCGCGTCCATATTGGCGGGTTTCAGCATTGGATGAAGTTGGTATGATCGTAAAAACGAGAGAACGAAGCTTCTGGCAATTGATTATAAAAAACGGTCTCGGGAAGGGGAGAAGCCACAAATATCATGGTAAACCCTGAGTCAGAATTAATCAGTTGAAGCGCCGTTAGAGGCAACGCAATGGCAATTGCATGCGCCAAACATACAAAACACATCAATAATGCACACAAGGATCCTACTGTTAGCCCTGTTTTCCCCCATTTGGGTTTTTGCGCAAAACGATTGCCTCGACCGCTACGACATGGAGGCGATTTACCTTCGTTCTGAACTTTTTCAGGGGGTTTCCTTTGTGAAAAATGGGGTTTCACGCCCAGTCGGGTTTGCTTACCGAAAACTAAAACCTGAATTTGAACTGACACCTCGTGCCCTGCCGATGTTCAACAAAGCCCGGAAGAACGCGAAAATTTCGTTTGTTATAAGTATTGCAGGCATTGCAGGAGTCGCAACTGGGACGCTTATGGCCATCCGTTCCGTCGATCAGCAGGGATACCTGACCAATGAATCTCAATATCGAAATGGACTGAACATCATGTTGATCAGTGCGATATCTTCCGCTGCTATCCAGATTCCGTTGCAGGTCAAAGCCCGCCAACAACTGGATGACGCTATCTGGCTCCGAAACCGGGAAATCTTGGGCAGATAATCATTGCAAAATGAGCTTTTGCATCAACAAAATCCGCCCCGACGACGTGATTCGGGCAAAATACACCCCCTTTGGAAGTTGGGGATCAATACGGTTTTCT
>JALHPW010000570.1:0-625 GCA_022842255.1 Saprospiraceae bacterium
CGCTCATTTTTAGCAGGTAATTGCTGCCGCTGATGTAGGGTTTTGTGGACATCAGTCCGCCGTCGGCAAACTGGCTCATGCCGTACACATTGGGCACCATCACCCAATCATAGGCATCGATGAACAGTTCCATGAACCAGCGATAAACGGCATCAGGATCGAACTCGCAGAGCACCATGAAGTTGCCCAACACCATCAGCCGCTCTATGTGATGACAATAGCCAGTGTCCAACACCTTGCGGATAGTCATATCAATGGGGGCAATTCCGGTGGTGCCATCGTAAAAGGAAGCCGGGATTTTGCGTTTGAACCCCCAAAAATTGCGCTTGCGTTCCACCGTTCCCTGGGCCTCATATACGCCTCGGATGAATTCACGCCACCCGATGATCTGACGCACAAACCCCTCCGTACTTGCCAGTGGCACAGCGTTGGTTGCAGCAAAGTCGAGCGCCTCTAGGAGGATGTACTGTGGGGTCAGCAAACCCACGTTGAGCATGGGCGTGAGCACGCTGTGGTGGAGTATCCCTTCGGCGGCCACAATGGCATCCTCATACGCGCCGAACTCGTGGAACCGGTAGTCCAAAAACTGACGCAACCACGCCCGCGCCTGCCCAAAATCAAGTGG
>JALHPW010000570.1:635-3606 GCA_022842255.1 Saprospiraceae bacterium
TGTGTCGCTGAGTTTGCCGGGGTTATCGGGAAATTGTGCGCGGGTGTATGCCAAGGCTTCGGTGTAATGGGGCGTCAGGGCGGGGCGCGTCACAGGCGGCGGCGTCTTTTTGGCCGGATACCGCTTTCTGTTTTCGGTGTCAAAGGTCCAATTGCCGCCCATGGGCGTCTCGGCATCGGTCAGAAGAATCTGGCGTTGCTTGCGCTGCTCGATGTAAAATTTGGTCTGGAAATACTTCTTGGCTGTCGGTTTGAAGAACTTCGCATTGTCCGCGGGGGTATTCAAAAACAGCGGACTTTCATGCCGCACCAGCTCGATATGGACCGCCTCCGCCGCGGCCCGCAGCCGTTTTTCCAACCAATTGTCCGTCGGGTCAATGTAGTGGATACAGGTGGTGCCGTTCGCCGCCATCGCCCGAACCCACTGGCGCACATCGGCCTCGGGGCGCTGCGCCTCCACGTAATACACATTACGGCCCTGACCCTCCAAAAACGCTGCATATCCCTTCATTGTCGCCCGGTGGTAGGCGATTTTCTGCTTATGAAACGTATACTGCCGAAAAAACAGCGCTTCCTCCAGCAAATAAAAGGGCGCATCCGCCGTCAGCGGACTGTCCTCAAAAAGCTGGTGCGGGAATACTAGGTTGACGGTGTGCATGTTTTGACGTTTTCAGCTGAACCCGTTAATTGGGGAATGGTTCAAATGTGGGGGGAGGCAGAGCAAACGCATAAAAGATTTTTGGCCATTCGAGAAATTTAATACTTCGGTGTTCGGTGTTCGAAATTCGGTGTTCGATATTCGGTGTTCGATATTCGGTGTTCAATATTCAAATATCGAATATCGAACACCGAATATCGAATTTTGAAGTTGCTGGAATGAGCCAATTAGCGCTCATGCGTTTGCCCTGGGACGGGGGGGGCGGGATTTAAGATTGCAGATTACATGGTTTCAGATTTTAGATGGAGGTGCGTACGCTTGGTTTTTGGGACTATCGCAGCATTTGACCTGACCCTGAGCGATTGTCAAAAAAAAATGAACATATACGATTGATATACAAGGGTTTAGATGAGTGTTTCTAGGCTATATAGCAAGCTAAAATTTGGAGATTTGCTTGGCTTTTCCGTAATTTTGATGCTTACTTATACCCAACGGAAAGTGGTTTGCGAAAAAATGCGAACCGCTTGCATTATTCACCGGGTGACTCGAGTCACCCGGTGAATAAACCCCGACAACACTTACTCCTCCTTTTCTTAGAAACAAAAACAACCATGCAGAAAAACATAGTTTTTATAGGCAGAAGCCTGGACGGATACATCGCCGGAAAAAACGGGGAGTTGGACTGGTTGGATACCATACCCAATCCGGAGCACAATGATATGGGATACAATCAATTAATGGATGAAATAGAGGCCATCGTGATGGGGCGAACCACCTTTGAAACCGTGTGTGGGTTTGGCGGGGAATGGCCATTTAGCAAGCCTGTATTTGTGCTGAGCCATTCGCTCGATGTGGTTCCTGAAGCACTGATGCATCAGGTAAGGCTGCTGAAGGGGAGTCCGCAGGAAGTGCTTGACCAAATCCATGCCCTGGGATATTTCAAATTGTATATCGACGGCGGCAAAACCATCCAACATTTTTTACAGGAAGATTTGATTGATGAGTTGAGGATTACCACCATTCCGATACTGTTGGGCGGCGGTATACCGTTGTTTGGCGAATTGAGTCAGTCAATGGAATTTGAGCACTTGGAGTCCAAGGTATTTCTAGGTCAAATTGTTCAAAACTGCTACAAACGCAAGCGAAAGTAAAGCCCCAAAGGTTTTAATCCTCTATCCCTAACATGCCACCACTTACCCTTTCCCTGCTCAAATTTCCAGGCCTCTACCCCACCCTGTTGCTGTTCACCAGCATCGCCCTGCACGCACAGCAGGTACAACAGGTCGTGGCCGGAAAAATCGACCACATCGAAAATTTTCCATCCAAATATGTGGAAGCCCGTCACATAGATATCTGGCTGCCAGAGGCTTATGACGGAAAGCGGAAGTTTGCCGTGTTGTATATGCACGACGGACAAATGCTGTTTGACTCCACCACGAGCTGGAACCATCAAAGCTGGAATGTGGATGATGTGGTGAATAAATTATGGAGGGAACAAAAACTAAAAGACTTCATTGTGGTAGGCATTTGGAACACAGGCGCCCAACGGCACGCCGATTATTTTCCGCAAAAACCCTTTGAAAACCTTTCCCAAGCGGAGAAAGATTCCGTAAGTAGTCAGCTCAAAAAAGCGGGACGTAGCATGGAGGCATTCCAACCCCATTCGGACAAGTACTTGAAATTTTTGGTCACTGAATTAAAACCCATGATTGATCAAAAATATGCGGTGCGTAAAGACCGGAAGCACACCTTTATCGCCGGAAGCAGCATGGGAGGTTTGATTTCCATGTACGCCATGTGCGAATACCCACAGGTGTTTGGTGGGATGGCCTGTCTTTCTACCCATTGGATTGGTTCGTTCACCTCGGAAAACAACCCTATCCCGAATGCATTTATCCGCTATTTCAACGAGCATTTGCCCAGCCCCAAAACCCATAAAATCTATTTTGATACCGGCGACCAAGGACTTGACGCGTATTACCCAGCCGTGCAGGAAAAAATTGATAAAATCCTGATAGCCAAGGGATTTTCTAATAAAAACTGGAAGACCCAATATTTTAAGGGCAAGGGCCACAATGAACAAGCCTGGAATGAAAGATTGGATATTCCTTTGTTGTTTTTGCTGGGTAAAAAGTAAGAAATGGTAATGGGCTTGCCTCCCCGCACTTTGAGGCACTCATGCATTCATACGTTATTACATTTTTGATGACTGTTCAAAATTATTAAATGAAAAACAACTTAATGCTACTGCTTTTAATGCTTGTCCTGCCCAATTGTGGTAGCGACGACTATTATAACATTGCTATATACCATG
>JALHPW010000571.1 GCA_022842255.1 Saprospiraceae bacterium
GATGAAAACTTCATTGACTATGTGCAAGGCCAGCCAAATGCAGGGCTGATCAACAACCCCGCCGCGCAACCTGTGATTGACAAACAGGTGTTGGTAGGGCTCAACGAAGTGCTTTCGGAAACCGCCATTTTCACGGGCTGGCACGCCATTGAGTTTTTACTTTGGGGCCAAGACTTGAGCACGAGTGGACCCGGTGAGCGCCCTTATACCGATTATGTGGTGGGGGCAGGGGGCACGGCTGCCAACCAGGAGCGCCGCGGACAATACCTGCGGGTGGCTACGGAACTGCTGCTTGAGCATCTTGCCATCGTTCGGGACGAGTGGAAAACCAATGGTGCTTACCGGCAAGAGTTTTTGAACAACAAGACCAGCGCGGAGGCCATGGGGCTTGTATTCTTTGGTTTGCGGGAATTCACCAAAACTGAAATTGCGGGCGAACGCATGTTCGTGGCCATTGATGTTCAGGACCAGGAGCATGAGCATTCTTGTTTTTCCGACAACACCATTGCCGATTTAAAAATGAACTTGCTGGGCGTCAAAAACGTGTATTTTGGTATCTACGAGAAATCGGATGGAACGGTAATCACTGGTCGCGGCTTTAGCGATTTGGCCGGATTTCTTGATCAAGACAAAGCAGATGCCGTCTGGGCAGCTTTTGAGGATGCCGAAACCAAATTGAACGCCATACCGGCCCCATTCGACCAGGCCATTTTGAACAATACCGCTGCGATTACCCCTGCCATTGCTGCGCTTGAGGTGCTGGGCGACCGGTTGGCAGAGGCTGGAAAAGCAATAGGGGCTGAATTTTAAGGTAAAAGCTTGATGGGGTTTAGGATGGTTAATAGGGCTGGTCTTTGCCATGCGAGCGCCGTAAGGCTTTCGCGCATGGTGAAACAAACATTAAACAGTATCAAAACAGACCCATGTTCATACGTTTTCTCGCGTATTCCCTCCTTTTTGTCCTCCTTTTCGCGTCTTGCAAAAAAGGTGACGACCCAGGTTTAGCCCAGGTGGACCCAGACGAGCAATATGCGGGTGGCGTCAATGGTACGAGTTTTGATTTTGGGCAAAATGCCTTTGGAGGACAAGTGGATGGTTTAACGTCTGAGCAATCGGGCTTTTTTGTCACAGGCAATTCTTTCTTTCGCTCGAATTGGGTCTCGGCACCTGCCTCGGTTCAATCCCTGGACGGTTTGGGGCCCATTTTCAACGCCATTTCCTGTGGCAGCTGTCATTTCAAGGATGGACGTGCCAAACCACCCAGTCAGCCCGAAGAGCCGCTCAATGGACTACTTTTCCGACTCAGTATTCCTGGGTTTGATGTGCACGGTGGGCCGCTGGGCGACCCGGTTTATGGTGGGCAATTGCAGGACAAGGCGATTTTGAACGTCTTTAATGAAGCACGGGTCCGGGTGACCTATCAAGAAATGGCCGGGCAATACTCGGACGGCACCAGCTATTCCTTGCGCAAACCTATTTATGAATTCTTTGACCTGAATTATGGCAATTTTGCGCCAGGAATGATGTTTTCACCCCGCATTGCCCCCCAAATGCCTGGTTTGGGGCTCCTGGAAATCATCCCGGAAGCGGATATTCTGGCGTTTGCGGATGAAAACGATGCAGACGGGAACGGCATTTCAGGTAAGGCAAATATGGTTTGGGACCATGCCTTGCAACAAATCGTGCTCGGCCGTTTTGGCTGGAAAGCCAACCAGCCCAATCTAAGCCAACAGACTGCAGGGGCATTCAATGGCGACTTGGGGATTACCAGTTTTCTTTTCCCCCAAGACCACCTAAGTCCCGTCCAACAACAACAATACCCGGATGTGCCCAATGGCGGTAGCCCCGAAATCTCAGACGAAATCCTGACCAAAGTGGTGCGCTATACCCAAGCCCTTGCCGTTCCAGCACGTCGGGCATTTGACGACGAAACGGTGCTGCGGGGCAAATTTTTATTCGATGAGCTCAACTGTTCCGCTTGTCACCGTCCGCAAATGAATACCGGAACGGGTGGGGAAATTGCAGCCCTGCACAACCAGAAAATCTGGCCGTACACCGATTTGTTATTGCACGATATGGGCGAAGCGCTCGCCGATGGCCGACCTGATTTCCTGGCTTCCGGTACTGAGTGGCGAACGCCGCCGCTTTGGGGTATTGGTTTGATTCAGACCGTCAATGGGCATTCATTTTTGATGCACGACGGACGGGCGCGCAACATCATGGAAGCGATTCTCTGGCATGGCGGCGAGGCCGAAAAATCGAGCGAAGGGTTTAAAAAACTCAACAGTGCCGACCGTACCGCGCTTTTGAAATTTGTGGAAAGCCTTTGATTTTTGATTTCGTAGACCCCTTTTTGACCAACAATTTCATTGGATATGAAAAAAAATTACATCCTGGCATTGCTGTTGTTGGGCTTCTGCCTCCCGCTTTTTTCCCAAAAAATAGCCCATGTGGGCATTAGCAAAACCAATTTGGGACTGCGCGGGAACCCCGTGGTGCTGGGGCAGCTCAGCATTCAGGCGCCTTCGGCAGGAAAAGTCATTCTTCGTTTTGACGGACATTGTTTGTCGGCCGAGGGCGACCGCATCGTACTGGCCGCAAGTCAGACCCCCAATTGGGGGGCCAATGACGATTGTGTGGAATTAGAAGCTGCCAATGCCGATGTGAACAGCAATGCCTTTTCACATACCCGCGCCTACGATGTGGCCGCGGGTGAGCATACCTTCTATGCTGTGGCCCAAAATTTTTATGAAATGGACGGCAGCGGTATTGCGTCCATCTACGGTAACCTCACGGCCGAATGGTTCCCGGAAATCCCAGGTCAGGCTTTTGCCCGCCATAAAGGCTTTTTCTATGAAAATGTGCAGGTAGAGGGCGCGCCAACGGCATTCAACTCCCTTACCATCGATGCCCCTGTAGCAGGGAAAGTGCTGGTTCGATTCGATGGGAAATGTGTGTCGAGTTACGGCGACCTGATGTTTTTTGCCGCCAGCAATACCCCAAACTGGGGCGATTACGATGGGAGTTCAAGCAATGAGGTCATTGACAACGACCTCAATCGCTTCTCCTTTGCGCACGTCCGCCAATATGAGGTGCAGCCCGGGAGCCATACTTTTTATGCTGTGGTGGAGAACTTTTATGAGGTGTATGGCAATGGTTTTGCCTCTGTATACGGTAGCCTGACCGTACAGTTTTACCCGAATGAGCCTGCACAATCCCTTGTTTTTCAGCCCATTACCACCCCATTTGGTGTCAATATCGAAGGTCCGCCGGTATCGGTTGGACAAATCAGTATGAGCGCCCCGGTGAGCGGGAAGGTAGCGCTCAATTTTGCTGGAACCTGTATTGGAAACAATGGCGACCAATTGCGCCTGGCTGCCAGTAATGTGCCCAATTGGGGGCCAGAGGATGGGAACATAACTTTCGAGCCCTACAGCTCTGACCTCAACCGCGTTTCATTTTCGCACACCCGCGTGTATGATGTGGGCCCGGGCAACCATGATTTTTACGCGGTTGTACAGAATTATGAGGAATACGAGGGCAGTGGTTTGGCGGTGATTTATGCCAGTTTTACCGCCAAGTTTTTCCCGGAAGGCACGATTGCG
>JALHPW010000572.1 GCA_022842255.1 Saprospiraceae bacterium
CACCCTTGAGGGGGTGGATGCCGTGCTGCTCGAGCAGTAAGATTGTTTCCTTTAAATCTTGCATAAGCGCCAACGATTAAACCCTTTGCCTAACAGCAAAAGAAAGTAATAATTACGGTAGAAAATCAGCAGAAAGAACCGACGCTTTGATGGACTCGATTATCGAATCCCCAAATATTAGAATGAAATTAAATTTTCAAAAAGTTATCCTAGCCCTAATCAACAAAACCTTTTCAAACCCCCAAAAATCCATTACACACTTTACAGTTATATAAAAAAAGACAATATTTAACCAAGGAGCCGGTTTCACTTCAAATTGCTCCAAAATACTACAACTAAATAAGAACAGAACTTCTCCAAAATTGACCTACGAGGAATCTCAGAATTTGGATTTCGCAACCTAGATTTCTTGCCAAATAAAATTAATAGAAAGGCGTTCTCCTCCAAAACCTGCTCTATAACATGCGCCAACACCTCTTATTCCCCCTTTTGTTCCCCCTACAACTACTCTCCCAAAACCTCGTCGTAAACCCATCTTTCGAACTTATCAAGCCCGATGCAGTCGTGGTGGCCTGCGAATTCACGCAATATTCCTACGATTTTCCAAGAAGAGCCGCCTCCTGGGGCGGGTTTACCGGCGGAACACCCGACTTGCTCCGCGCCGCAGAAAACTGCGATTGGCTGCTGCGTGTACACACCGGCGAACAATGCCTGGGCATTATCACCTATTTGCCCGCCGAGGATGTGGGGCAGCGAACGGATTTTCACGAATTTGTACAGGGGCAATTGTCCGCACCACTCAAACCCGGGCAGAAATACCGATTCGAATGTTGGGTGCTGGCAGATTCTGTGATTGCGCAAACACACCTGACCAAGGTATATGGACCCAAAACCTCGGTAATCCCCGTTCTATCCGGCAACCTGGGTTTTTGCTTTTCAGTCGCCCCTTTTGGCCCCTATGAGGTGTCGGTTAGCGCAGCGGCGGCAAACCGCCTGCGCCCTCAAGTCAATTTTGCTGAAATCATAGGCAGCAATGGACAATGGGTGAAACTCTCCACCACTTTTATCCCCGATCAACCGTTTCAACACTTTACAGTGGGTAATTTTTTCCCTGATAAGCTGACTGCCAATAGTTTATCCCCAGAATCGCACAAAAAACTCGAACAAAAAAATGCTGCGCTTGCAGCCCCGCTCGACAAGGTCAAAAGGGTGACCTACCTCTGCATAGATGATATCTCGATTGCGCTGGAAAACCCACCCCCACCCCCGGTTTCGCTCGAAAAGGCCCTTTTAAAAGACCGAAAATACACGTTCAGTGCGGGCGTATTGTTCGATTCCGGAAAAGCCGAGCTCCGCCCCGAGGCAGGGGTAGAACTGGATTCCTTGGTGGCGTTTCTTCAAAAATTCCCAGATACCGTGCTCGGTATCAGTGGCCATACCGACGATGTAGGCACCGATGAATACAACCTCGACCTCTCCGAGCGCCGCGCCAAATCCGTACAAGATTATCTGGAAATCAAGGGCATACGCGCCGACCACCTCCGCTCCCGAGGCTTTGGCGAAACCAGACCCGTGGCCGACAACACCACCGAAACCGGCCGACAAAGCAATCGGCGGGTAGAGTGTATCGTGTTGAAAAATTAAACCACAAATTCCCAAGCGGTACGATAAGCACCATGTTCGGCACAATAATCCAGGAACTCCTGATAAAACTTGTTGTGCCCAATTGTAGCCGAATCGCCAATGACCACCAGTACCATGCGCGCCCTGGTCATGGCCACATTCATGCGCCGGTAATCCTGCAAAAAACCTATTTCATGCTTGTCGTTGGAGCGCACCAAACTGATGTAAATCACATCGCGCTCTTGCCCCTGAAATCCGTCGATGGTATTGACCGAAAGCAGGCCCGCCGTCAACAACGCCGATAACTGGGTGTCTTCCCGGAACAAGGTTTCTAAATAATTCACCTGTTCCCGGTACGGTGAAAGCACCCCAATGCTCGGCAATCCTTCGGGAAGGGTTGCCGGCCCATCCTCAGCATAGCCGTACCGTAACATCAACTGACGCAGGTGCTCCCGGACCAACATGGCTTCCTCGGCATTGAACCTGCTCGGGTTTCGGTGCAAGGCCCCCGGACTCTCTTGCAAACGTTCCTCATAACCACAACCGGCGGTATCGATAAAGGTGACCCCGGTTTCTGCCGGCAATTCATCGGGACTGTACAATTCGCGGGAAGCCACACTCACATCGGCCGTCAAAGCACCATTGTAAAAATATTGGTTGGAAAAGCCCATAATCACCTGATGCATACGGTATTGCACGGTGAGCAGACTGACTTGTTCGGGCAATATTTCCAAGCAGCGTTCAATAAGGGTGGTCGACAAGCCCTGACGTGCAGCCTACAGGTTTTTAACGGTGGGGGGCAATTGAAAAGGGTCGCCAGAGAGCACCACCCGACTACATTTGGCAATGGCAATCCAACAAGCCGGTTCCAGTGCCTGCGCCGCCTCATCGATGATACAAGTCTGGAATTTTCGCTTTTCCAAAAGCGGGTGCGCAGCACCCACCAAAGTGCAGGTAATGGCTTGTGCGCTGCTCAATATCTCCTCAATCACCCGGTCTTCCAGCATCCGGGCCCACCCGTCCAGATCGCGGGCTTGTTGCTTGAGATGGGCGCGTTCGCGTCGGTCCTCAGCGCCAAAACTACGCTTGAACCGCTGTGCCTGCCGACGGTATTCCGCAGCCTCAATCTTTACTTTTTTGATATTTTTTGCTTCCGGGTGCGCAGCCAAAAGCGCATCTACGGTATGTTGCAGCACACTGTCGTCCACCCGGCTGATATTGCCAATACGCACCACGTTTAAACCCTGCGCGTCCAAACGTTCGGTGAGCAAATCGGCGGCTGTGTTGCTGGGCGCCGTTACGAGTACCGTGCTTTCAGTTTGAGACAGTGCTTTGATCGCTGCTACCAGGGTGGTGGTTTTGCCCGTTCCGGGCGGACCGTGGATGACGGAGATGTCGCGGTTGTACAGGATGGACTCAATGGCCTTTTGCTGCGAATCATTCAGCCCTTGCCCGTTCTTAGGTTTGTGGTTAACCGATTGATTTTCAGTCGCCTGAGCACCGTATTGCTGACCAGAATTCGTGTTTCGGGCGGGCTTAACGGTGCCCGTCAAAATACCGCGCAATTCCGCCAAACGATCGCCCTTGGCGGCCATCACCTTTTCCAAAGCCCGGTCCATCTCGTGGTAGCTGCGATCGTCAAAAAGCATGTCAACGCCCAATTGCCCCGCGTTGATCCAATCCGGCACATCGCGGGCATTGAGGATGATTTTCATACGGTTGCGCTCCACAAAATTGATGACCCCTTGCTGAAAAGGTTGGTCCACATCGGGGGCTTGGGTGAACAGGCTGACGGGCTGACCCGCCCGGAGCTGGTGTGGGGCGTTCAGCCGGGTACTGCGTTCCACAATGACGAAGGCTTTTTCGCTGAGCGCAAAACCGGTGTTGATCACTTGAAGCGGATACCAGGTATACCCCTGCTCCACACGGTCGGAAAGTGGTTTTTCACGCACCATTTCCAGAAATGCCCGGTGGTCGG
>JALHPW010000573.1 GCA_022842255.1 Saprospiraceae bacterium
TGTGATTTTGTTATCATTTTGGCGCACCTCGGACTGTCACAGCAGATTGCTCTGGCGAATATGCCGGAGTGCGAGGGTGTGGATTATATTTTTGGGGGCGACACCCACGAGCGCGTGCGCGAACCCATCGTTTGCAAATATGCCAAAGTAGTAGAACCGGGGGCATTTGGCTCCTTTGTGGGGCGACTGGATTTGGAGGTAAAAGAGGGTAAAATTGTCGGCCAACGGTATGAACTGATGGAGGTTGACCCTTTAAAATACAAGGCAAAAAAGGAGATTTCGACGCTCATCAACCAATTGGAGGCCCCGTTTGTAGCGGAAATCGACCGTGTGGTGGGCTACAGTAAGGTGCCGCTTTACCGCTATTTTGTGGTGGAAAACACCATTGACACACTCATCCTAGATGCCTTGGCCTGGAAGGTTGGCACCGAAATCGTATTGTCCAACGGCTTCCGTTTTTGTCCGCCGCGTAGTACCCCCGATGCAACGGGCAATATCCCCATTACAGAAGGGTTTATTTTTGACATGTTGCCCGTGGATGCCACCGTGCGTACCGCGAAGGTGACTGGGGCTCAATTGCTTAACTGGTTGGAAAAAGAGCTCAACAACGTATTTGCAAAGGAGGCTTCCAAGCGTTTTGGCGGATGGGTGGTCAAATTCAGGGGCATGGAAGTGGAATTCAACGCTTTTGGCGACCAAGGCAAACGGGTGCAAAAAGTGACCGCCGCAGGGCAGCCCTTGGAGCCCACCCGCTTGTACACGGTCTCCGCTTGTGAGCGCGACGGCGACCCGGAAACCATGCTTTGCCGAATTCCCAACGTGATCGAGGGTAAAAACATGCCCTACACCCTGCACCCGGTGCTGAAGGAATACCTCGCCAAAAACTCCCCGGTTTCGCCCCTGCCGCGGGGGTCGGCCAAAGCCCTGGATGCCCCGGCTACCTTGCTGACCCAAGTGAGTGGAGTGGCTTATAATTTTAGATAACAGACTTCTAAAGCGGTTGTCGCATGAGGTTGATGCGGATTTATCAACTTCATAAACCTTTATCAACCCTTATAAGACAGCCTCGTTAGCAATCGATTTAAACATCATGACTTACTGGCAAACCTTCACCCAAAGCTTCACCGGCTATGCAAGCTACCTGGCCGACGAAGTATTGAACCCGCACTGGGGCAACTATTTTTACTGGCTTATTGCGATTTCCCTCTTGGTGTATGCCCTGGAACTGCTGTTCCCTTGGCGCAAAAACCAGCCCAAGGTTCGGGAGGATTTTTGGTTGGATACGTTTTACATGTTCTTCAACTTTTTCCTGTTCGGGTTGGTGGGCTATGCTGCCATGTCGAGCGTGGTTTCTCAGGCTTTTAATGACTTTTTGGCCAGCACTTTTGGCATTCGCAACCTGGTGGCCATCAATGTGGCGCAACTCCCGCACTGGGTGCAACTGCTGATTTTGTTCCTGGTGCGCGATTTCGTGCAATGGAACACCCACCGCTTGTTGCACAAAGTTCCGTTCCTCTGGGAAGTCCATAAAGTACACCATTCCGTGCGTGAAATGGGCTACGCCGCGCACCTGCGTTACCATTTTGGTGAAACCATCGTGTACCGCAGCATCGAGTACCTGCCGCTGGCGATGATTGGTTTTGGCATTCAGGATTTCTTGTTGGTGCATCTGTTTACCATCGTGATCGGTCACCTCAACCACGCCAATATTTACTTGCCGCTCGGGCCCTTGAAATACATCCTCAACAACCCGCAGATGCATATTTGGCACCACGTCAAGGATTTGCCCAAGGGCAGTTCTGGGGTGAATTACGGTATATCCCTGTCTGTGTGGGACTACCTTTTTGGAACGGCCTGGATTCCGGGCGACGGACGGGACATTAAACTCGGTTTTGACGAGGTGGACACCTACCCGCACGGATTTTTTAGTCAAATGCTCAAACCTTTTCAACGAAAATGAAGCCTTGGAACGATTGGAAATTGGTCATCATGGCCTGTCTGCTGCTAGGCTTGGCGCCTTTTGTACCGGAACCGCACCTCCTAGGGAAACTCCGATGGGTGGCCGGCGGGGCCGTCGGGATGCAAGCCCTCGATTGGTTTGACCTGATTTGGCACGGTCTGCCCTGGGTTTTGTTGTTGCGGCTTATTGTTTTGAAAATTGCCCGTAAAACCGCCTAAAAACACAGACGTATGTCGATGAAAATGCCCACCTACAGTATCTGCAACCTGCTTGGAGCCGACCGCTGCATGACAGAAATCGTGGTGACACGCCTCCGGGATTTTGTGGATTCGCACGGGGACATTCAATTCCCGCACCGGCATGATTTTTACCAAATTGTGCTTTTTACGCGGGGCGGCGGTCGGCATTCGATTGATTTTCAGCAGTTTGAGATATTGCCACATCAAGTGTATTACATGGCACCGGGGCAAATCCATACCTGGGAATTCGATGCCAACACGGAGGGCTATCTGGTCAATTTCAACGAATCGTTTTTTACCTCGATTTGCCACAACCCGAATTTTGTGCGGGACTTCCCTTTGTTCAGCAGCATCAGCGGCGTATCGGTCAATACCCTCGATTTGAGTTGTTGTGCAGAAGTAGAACAGACTTTTGCCCAAATGCTCGAAGAATTCGAGAAAAAGGACCGCGATTTCACCATGGATATTCTGCGGGGGATGTTGACCATCATTCTCGTCCGCTTGTCTCGCGTGGTGCCCCAAACCTTCAAGGAAGCAGCCTCTAAGCACAATTTGGTGTTGATGCGTCAATTTGAAAAACTGATCGAACAGCATTTCCGCGAAAAACGCCTGCCCAAGGAATACGCCGAGCTGATGTTTGTGACCCCCAACCACCTCAATGCGCTGACCAACAACGTATTGGGCAAAAGTGCGGGCGACCTGATTCGGGAGCGCGTGTTGCTCGAAGCCAAACGATTGTTGGCCAATTCAGACCTTTTGATTAGCCAAATCGCCGAAACACTCAATTTTGAGGACAACGCCTACTTCACCCGGTTTTTCAAAAAGTATTTAGGGGTCACGCCAGAGGGCTTTCGGGCCTCCTATACACAGGCTGCGGGACCGAATCCGTAAAAAGTGCAACAAACGCCCCCAAAAGGATAAGTGTTCCGGAAGGGCGGGTGGGTAATTTTGTACCTTGAATCAACCTATATTTCAAATCATGACATTCGCAGATCTGACCAATACCGACAAACCTGTGCTCGTGGACTTTTACGCCGATTGGTGTGCTCCTTGCCGGGCCATGAAACCCGTCCTGGAAGACCTGAAGGCCCAAATGGGCGAAGAGCTTTCCATTTACAAGATTGATGTGGATAAAAACCAGTCCATCGCCGAACGCTACGCCATACGTTCGATCCCAACCCTTATTTTGTTCAAAAACGGAGAACCTGTTTGGCGCAAATCGGGCATGGCCTCTTCCGTGGAATTGCAAAAAGCGGTAGAGCAAAGTGTGACACTCTAAGCGAGGCATACCCACGTGTACATAAAAAGCCCAATCATACAATTCAAGTATGATTGGGCACGTGCCTGGTATAAGAGACACTCGCTATAAACTTCAATCCAAATTGCTTATCGCATTTT
>JALHPW010000574.1 GCA_022842255.1 Saprospiraceae bacterium
TGTAAAGCGGGTAAAATTCACCCAATTCTTGGCGCAGGGCCCAAGCGCGAATGCTGTCATCGCGGTCTTTTTTCTTGGTGAGCTGGTCGATGAACTGCTCCAAGCCAGATTTGGTCTGTGGGTATTCCGTGGTACGGTATTTTTCCAAATTAGCTAGTTTGGCAGCTGCAGCGAGTGCGCGGTCC
Source organism: Saprospiraceae bacterium (assembly GCA_022842255.1). Lineage (GTDB taxonomy): Bacteria > Bacteroidota > Bacteroidia > Chitinophagales > Saprospiraceae > M3007. Next base: position 186 of record JALHPW010000574.1, read on the forward strand.
AACCCTCCTAAATCGTCCACAAGTCCAATTTCTTTTGCTTTGGCGGCCGACCATACGCGGCCTTGTGCGATTTCGTGGATCTGTTCTGTGGTACGGTGCCTGCCCGCGGCTACTTTTCCAAGGAAGTCCTGATAAATCCAATCTACCCGGTCCTGGATAATTTGGCCTTCTGCTGGCGAAAAATCGTAGACCGTGCTACCAAACGCGGAAAACTTTTGGGTGCGGACGGTGTCGAAAGTGATGCCGAGTTTGTTGCGCATGGTTTTTTCCAAGATCGGAATCATCCCAAACACCCCAATAGAACCTGTTATGGTGGCTGGTTCAGCAAAAATGCTGTCAGCATGACAAGCGATGTAGTAACCTCCAGAAGCGGCCACATCGCCCATGCTCACCACCACCGGTTTGCCGGCTCTTTGGCAGAGGTCTAATTCTCGGAGGATGTTATCGCTGGCCAAGGAACTGCCGCCAGGCGAATTGACCCGCAACACGATGGCTTTGATGCTGGCGTCTTTGCGGATTTTACGCAACATTTTTACATATTTACCATCCAGGATGGTACCTGGTTCGCCTTGGTCGCCGTCGTGGATTTCGCCTTCAGCGTACACCACCGCAATTTTATCCTTGATGGAAAAGTTGGTCTTTTTGCCCCGTGCATCGAAGTATTCTTCCAGGCTGACCCGGTTGAGCTTTTCCTTTTCAGAAAGCCCAATGCGCGTTTTGATCATGGCAAACACCTCGTCTTCGTACGCAAAGCGGTCCACCAAGCGCGTCTGAAGCGCTTTTGCGGCGTTGAAGCCATCATACCGTTCTGCAATTTGACGGAGTTCGGTTTCCGAAATATTTCGACCACGTGCCACGTCCTTGATGAAAATATCGTAAAGCGGGGTGAGGTATTCGCGAATTTGCAAGCGGTTTTCCTCACTCATCTTGTCCGCCCGGAAAGGCTCCGTGGCACTTTTGTACTTGCCGCAATAAAAGATGCGCATTTGGACGTCAAGCTTATCGAGCAAACCCTTATAATACGTAATGGTACTGGAGTAGCCCCGGAAGTCCACGACCCCCTGCGGGCTCATCAGTACACTATCCGCTACAGAAGCCAGGTAGTAGGCCCCTTGTGTGTAATAATGGGCATAGGAAACGATGAATTTCCCGGAAGACCGAAAGTCTTCCAAGGCATTGCGAAGGGTTGCGGAACTGGCTTTGCCAAGCATCACGATAGAGGCGTTCAGGTAAATCCCTTTGATATCGGGGTCCTCTTTGGCCCGTTCAATAGCAGCCACCATGTCGGAAAGTCCTAACATGTCCTTTTGGTCCAAATCAAATGGATCCATGGGCATGTTGTTGGTTTTTTCCGGGATTGGGTTTTTGAAATCCAATTCGAGTACAGAATTTGGGCTGATGTGGACCTTTTCTTTTTCAGAAGCGCTGCCTGCCAAACTTGCGACCCAACCGATGCCCATGAAAAAAAGCAAGCCCAGTGCAAGTGCGGTGCCCAGGCAAGACGCGAAAAGGAATTTGAAAAACTGGCTCATGATGCTGTTTATTTGTGTATTTGGTAAATCGGTGATTGGTGGAATTGCTGTGTTGGTGATTCCATGTACAAAGACACGGCGTCTAGGTGCATTGTTTACCAATATTAGATAAAAGCCGCTCAAATGGGGAGCAGGGGACAATAGCAAGGGATAAAGGGAAATCCCTATTGGGACACACGTACTTTTTTGAGCGACAAAAGATTGATGGCATTGCGGGATAGTCCGCTCACCCGGCGATTGGCAAACTGGGCCGTTTCATCGTAAAAAAGAAATATGACCGGGCACTCCTCAATCAATATTTTATCCATTTCGCGGTAGAAACCGTAGCGCCGATGGATGTCAGTTTCTTGGAGGGATGCCTCATATAGCTGGTCAAATTTGTTGTTTTGAAAGTGCGTGTAGTTGGGAGGCGCCGTGTTTTTGGAATAAAAACAGGTCATGAAGCTCTCTGCATCCGGGTAGTCTGCAATCCACGAAGCTCGAAAAAAGGGGGCTTGCCCCTTGCGCATCCTTTCCCGTAACAGTGCCGTTTCTGTCATTTCGATTTGAACTTTTACGCCCAAATCCTCCCATTGGCGTGCTATAAAAGTGCATAAGTCGAGGTAATCGTTGTTGCATAGCAGTGTGATGCCGGGCAGATTTTTTCCGCCGGGGAATCCTGCTTCTGCGAGTAAACGCGCTGCTTTTCCGGGGTCATATCCATAACCAGGTACCCCATGCTCCTCAAACGATGGCAAACCCCGAGGCGCAAAGCCTGAATTGGCGGGGCGACCCACATTGTTTCGAAGGGTACGCAGCAATTGCTCCCGGTCGAAGCCATAGTTGAGCGCCTGCCGTATCTTTTTGATTTGCAATGGATTGGTAGGGCTCAAGGCCGCGCTATCATTCATCCGAATCCCCAGGTATTCGCTGTTCAAATACGGGTTTTTCATAAAATAAAACCCGTCGGCTAATGCTGGCTGAAGCGTTCCTTCAGGGGTAAGCAGTTCGTTGATGTACGAACTTTCGAGACCAAAAAAGTAGTCAAGATTCCCTTTTTTGAATTCCAGAAACGCCGTTTTACGGTCGCCGATAAAGGTCGTTTTTACCGCATCCAGGTATGGCAGTTGTACCCCAGCACTGTCTTTCTCAAAATAACGCTCGTTTTTCACCAATACAAGTGCCTGGTTTTCAGCCCATACCTTAAAGCGAAATGGACCGGTGCCTACCGGGTGACGGCGAAAATCACGTCCCCAAAAATCACACACTTCCTTGGGGACAATGCTGGCGTATTGCATGGTCAATATTTGCAGCATGGGTTGGAACGGACTGGCAAGCCGTAGGACAAATGTGGAGTCGTTTTCGGCCACAAAAGCCGAGTCGGAAATTACACGGTCTTTGAATATCCAGGAACCTGGCTTGGGCCATGTTTCGTCAAGAAGCCGTCGAAAACTGTACACCACATCGGAAGCGAGTACTTTTCGGCCTTTTCCTTCGTTTGCGAACGCCGGGTCGTCGTGAAAAAAAACGTCGTCCCGCAACACAAAACGGTAACGTAGCCCATCTGGCGATATTTCCCAATGCTTTGCTATACAGGGTTTTACGTTCAGGTTGTCGTCTAATTGTACGAGCCCGTTGAACAAACAATCCACGGCCCAAATATTGTTTTGGGTACGAGCAAATGCAGGGTCGAGGGAAGTGATTGGGTTGTGTTGGTTGTACCGAAACGCGGTTCGGTGTTCTTGCACCTTGGGCGATTCGCCGCAAGCAAACAAAAAAACAAAAATGGCATATAGGGGACTGTGGCGCAGCATACAAGGGAAATTTGGCCCAAAAATAGACCAGTTGGATTGAAATGCCCCGACGCATAATACCAAACGAATGGAACGGATTCCAGG
>JALHPW010000575.1 GCA_022842255.1 Saprospiraceae bacterium
TGCCGGGCAGCGGCTTCGGCGCCATAGATTCCATCGCCAAATTCGATGCTGTTGAGATAGGCCGTCATGATGCGTTCCTTGCTCCACACCGTTTCGATCAGGAATGTAAAATACACTTCAAAACCTTTGCGCAACCACGAGCGGCTAGGCCATAGAAACACATTTTTGGCGGTTTGCTGGCTAATGGTGCTGGCGCCTCGTTTGCGTTTGTGGTTCTTGTTGTATTTGTATGCCTTTTCAATGGCTTCAAAATCAAAGCCTTCGTGCTCCAGAAAATCCTGGTCTTCCGCGCATACCACGGCCAATTGAAGGTGTGGGGAAATTTCGCCAAAAGACACCCAATCGTGGCGTAGGCGCACCTCCCGTTCCTCGTCCCAGGCCTGTTGCCAGCAACGCTGAATCATCAAGGGGGTGACCGGGATGGGGAGTATTGCGTATAAAAGGGTAAGCCCGATGGTAATGCCAAAAAAACACAGGGTAAATTTGAACAGCAAGCGGCGGAGATATTTGCCCCACAGCAAACGCCCAAACTCATCTTGGGGAATGGTTCGGTACCAACGACGGAGGGTTCTGGCGAAAATATTCAAGGGTTGAGAATTGTGAGGGCAAATGTAATCCAGTGGCTTGAATTTGGATATTAGGATATTAGGATATTGGGATATTAAGATCTTGATTGGCACCTCATTTCTACTAATTTCAAAATATCCCAATATCCCAACATCTAAATTCCCCATTCCCTTCAGCTCAAAAACCATTTCAAAACTTTTGTGTTTAAAAATCTCATTATTTTTGCCTCAACAATCAGTCACTAAACATTCAAATCCATGTTGATTCTCATTAGTGTTGTTTTTATGGTCATCGGCTTCATTTTGAGCGCGAGACTGAAAAGCAAATTTCGTCAATATTCAGAAGTTCCCCTTCAAAACGGGATGAGCGGGGCCGAGGTGGCCGCTGCCATGTTGAAGTACAACCAAATCTACGACGTCAATATCACGCAGGTGGAAGGTCAACTCACCGACCACTACAACCCTGCCGACAAAACGGTTAACCTGAGCTACGATGTGTACCACGGCAGAAATGTGGCCGCAGCAGCAGTCGCAGCCCACGAGTGTGGCCACGCGGTGCAACATGCTACGGCCTATAGTTTCCTGCAAATGCGCTCCAGTCTGGTACCGGTGGTGAACATCGCGGCAGGTCTTCAGCAGTACCTCTTTATGTTTGGTATTGCGGGGATTGGTTTTTTCAAAAGCCCAATCCTGCTCATCATCGCCTTGATTGCGTTTGGTATTACCACCCTGTTCAGCTTGGTTACCTTGCCAGTTGAGTTTGATGCCAGCAAACGCGCCCTGGTTTGGCTCGATGGCAGTGGTTTTGCGCGTGGTGCAGAATACGCCGGCGCGAAAGATGCACTTACCTGGGCTGCTATGACCTATGTTTCCGCTGCTTTGGCCGCATTGGTGCAATTCCTGTACCTGCTCTGGGCTTTGCTCGGAAGCCGGGAGTAGGCTTAGCTTCAAGTTTCAAGTGAAAACATTCAAGCCTGTTTAAACTTGAAAGTTTTCACTTGAAACTTGACCTCCAAACTCAAATCTTGTAACTTTTTACTCGAAACTTGTAACTTTCAACTTGCAACTTTCTACCTTTGCGGCGTGCCGGGCGACCAGCTCCTGCAAAACCTCCCCAGGGCAGAAATGCAGCAAGGATATGTGGTCGTAGCGGTGTGTTCGGCACACTTTTTTGAATGTGGTCAATATGACAAATGTGGTCAATACGTTCGATACCTCCAGGTGGCGCCGTGTTGACCACATTTTTTACCCCACATTGACCACATTGACCACATTGACCACATTTATCCAATTGGCCACATTTATCCAATTGGCCACATTCACAACATTGACCACATTACAATACTATGCTATTCTTCGTTGACACAGCCAATCTCGATCATATCCGCGAAGCTGCCGAACTAGGCATCCTCGACGGTGTAACCACCAACCCTTCCCTGATGGCCAAAGAAGGCATCACGGGCGAAAAAGAGGTTTTGAAGCACTACCGCTCTATCTGCGAAATCGTGGGTAAAGACCGCGACGTGAGCGCTGAGGTAATTTCCACTGATTTTGCCGGTATGGTGGCAGAAGGGAAAAAGCTGGCCGAACTCCACGAAAACATCGTGGTAAAGGTGCCGATGATCAAAGAAGGCGTAAAAGCCATTGCCCATTTCACGGAATTGGGTATCCGGACCAATTGCACGTTGGTGTTTTCCGCAGGACAAGCCATTTTGGCTGCCAAAGCAGGGGCTACCTATGTTTCTCCATTTATTGGCCGTATTGACGATACCGCTTGGGACGGGATGAAACTCATCAAGGATATCTTTGAAATCTACGGCCAAACAGGCTATGAAACGGCCATTCTCGCAGCCAGCATTCGCAACCCACTCCATATCGTACAAGCAGCCAAAGCTGGTGCCGACGTGGTCACTTGCCCGCTTTCTGCCATCATGGGCCTCTTCTACCACCCGCTTACGGACATTGGTTTGGAGAAGTTTTTGGCGGATTACAATAAGGCAAACGGATAGTTGTATAAAACAGGAAAACCGAAAAACCGAAGTATAGGAAAATTTAAAACCGTGATTGGAGGCACTCTAGTGGGTCAATTATTGACCTTTCGCAATGAAGTCTTTCGTTATTTTAAATTTTCCCGTTCTTCGGTTTTTCAAATTTTACCCAAGTTCTGGCCTTTCAGCGAATTTTACGAGTTTGTACACTTTAACTCGACCTGCCCCAATTACGTAAAGCAACTAAAGCCAGGTGGTATACGCGTACTTTCCATTCAAATATTCCAGTTCAATACATATAAGGCCGGTATGGTCATATTGTCGAACGGTACCCTTCCATATTCCATAAGTTAGCTCTCCGTTAAAAAATACGACATCGGGGTTTGGGTTGACAGTCATCTCCTTTTTTACCATTTGTATGGTTTTAATCAATTCTTCATTCGGTCTGATTTCGTGATATAAACTATTTTTTTTGAGAGTGTTTATGTTCAAACTGTCCATAAAGGATTTTTGGATCGGTTCGCAATCAGCCAGGTTTTTCATCGAAAAAACCATCAAATCCTTCATTTTTTCTTTACTCAGATAGACTTGCGGACCAAGCTCTTTGCCGAGTTGTGTCAGCTGATGACCCAAAGTATGATTTTCCCCTGATTTTATGGGGCCATGCAACATCCTTGTCATGGCATATTCGCCTTCATAAATAAACTGTCGTTGAAAATGTGCAGGAGTGTCCTGGTAGAAACAGAATAAGCGAGTGGACGGACCGCCCGTTTCACCGCCCCAAGTAAATACACAAGCATTTATACCGATGGAGGGAATGTACGTGCAGATTTTCCTTTCAAGAATATTGTCGATATCCTGATATAGTAATCCCTTCGCTGAATGCCTGTCAAGCAGAGCAAGTTCACGGAGAGGAACAAGGTCAAGTCCTTTTTTGGGTATAGGTTTTTGATGGCAGGAGAAAAAAAGCGTTATAAATAGTAAAGGAACAAGCGCTATAGCTTTCAAAACAATAAAATTTGTTCTCATATTATCAACCC
>JALHPW010000576.1 GCA_022842255.1 Saprospiraceae bacterium
GTCGTACAATTGGCGAATCACATCCCAGTTCAGCTGCAAAACTGCCTCATAATCAACCACTTCCAGGGCGTTTAAAGCTTTTTGGGTTTTCAAATACGGCTTCAACAAGGCGGCCTGTTGTTTGCCTGCCACCTGTTCCAAATTCACATAAATCGGGTGCAAGGCAAAGGCCGAAATGGCGGCGTATGGATACGAATCGGTCCAGGTATGCGTAGCCGAGGTGTCGTTGATGGGCAGTAGTTGGAGGAGCTTGAGGCCTACGGTTTTTGCCCAATCAGCCAGCAGCGGGAGGTCGGTGAATTCGCCCACGCCCCAACTTTTTTGACTGCGCAAACTGAACACCGGAATGGCAACGCCTGCACCTTTCCAGTTTTTGAGCGGGAACCGGGCGAAGTTGTCGTGGAAGACGGTGGACGGTGGACGGTGCACGGTAGACGGTTCACGGTGCACGGTGGACGGTTCACGGTGCACGGTAGATTGGTCTCCATCTGCCGTGTACCGTGTATCGTGTACCGTGTACCGTCCACCGTATATAGCCCGGTTTCCGCCGTCTTCAAAGCCCAGGAACTTGTTGGTTCGGGTATTCCAAACCCCGTATTTATAACCCAGCGGGAATTCCTCTTCGGAAAGGTCTAGGCGGGCTTCCCACCACAATCCGTTGTTTTTCAGCAAAATAGGTGCGGCAAGGTCCCAGTTGCGCAGGGCCTTTCCATGACCAAGCAGACAAACCACCTCATCGGCTTCCAACATAGTGGCTTTGACTTTGAAAATATGGGATACCGCATTTGCACCTGCTTTGTGTGTACCTGCACCAGGCAGCACCTCGCGTGCGCGAAACGGCTGGGTGGTGAACACATTTTCCAGCAAGCCCATTGGGTTAAAATAGTCGTACACCGCCACCTCGTCCTTGAATTCGGACAAATGGAGCCGTCGGCCTGGGTCCGCCTCAGGTTTTTGGAGACCATCTGCAGCATTGAATTCGTAGGTATAAGCCAGTCCCCCGATGTAATGCTTCGCATCAAGTTCAAGGCTCAGATGCCAATAATCGTCACTCAGGTATTCGAGCGGGATACGCTGGCCATCAGACAGACAGAGGGAAAAGGATTCGCCAAATTTGGTGGCGTAACGGAGGTAGAAATGGACTTTCATGGAAATGCTTGTGCGGCAAAGTTCGTACAAGAAGGCCCAATGTAAAACAAGAAATATCCCTGCTTACTGACAATCAGGCAATTTTCAAATATTTTAAAACCCGATGCTACCTTTGGCGCGATTGCAAAGGCAATTTTAAAGCCTAACTCTCCGAAAGTTTGGAACTTCCGGGAAGTTCAAGCAACATCAACAGCCAAGCTTAAAATCCAACAACATCGTTTTCACCATGTCACAATCTTCCGCACCCCAAAAAGTAAAACTTTCCACCGCTACCTACATCGTGGCGGGGAGCATGATCGGTTCCGGTATTTTCATCGTGAGTGCCGACATGGGTCGGGTGCTTGGAAGCCCTTTCCTGCTGCTCTTGGCTTGGGGAATCACAGGGGTCATGACGCTCATTGCCGCCTTGTCGTACGGTGAACTGGCCGGGATGTTCCCAAAAAGCGGCGGACAATACCAGTACCTGAAAGAAATGTACGGCGAAATGGTGGCCTTTATATTTGGCTGGGCGATGTTCGCCGTAATCCAAACCGGAACCATTGCTGCGGTGGCGGTGGCTTTTGCGAAATTCACGGGAGTGTTGTTGCCGGCAGTCGGTCCGGATAATGTGTTGGCTGATTTGGGATTTGTAAAGATTTCCGCCGCCCAACTGCTGGCCATCGCTTCCTTGTTTGTCCTGACCTGGTTGAACACACGTGGATTGCGTACCGGAGCCTTTGTACAAGACACGCTCACCGTGGCCAAAGCGCTTTCCTTGGGCCTGTTGATCATTCTGGGGCTGTTCGTGTACAACAACCCTGAGGTAGTATCGCAGAATTTTGGCAACTTCTTTTCCAACCTAAAATCCACGGAATCAATGGGTTTGCTGGCCATCGGCTCTGCCATTGGTGTGGCGATGGTGGGTTCTTTGTTCAGCAGTGATTCCTGGAACAATGTGACCTTCATCGCCGGGGAAATCGAAAACCCGAAGCGGAATGTGCCACTCGCGCTCGCTTTTGGGGTCATCGGCGTAACGGTATTGTATATTCTGGCCAACCTTGCCTATCTCTGCGTCTTACCTTTTTGGGGCGATGCGGCTGGCGGCGACGTGATGGCCCGAGGCATCCAACATGCCACGCAGGATCGTGTAGGCACGGCTGCGCTCACGGCCATGCTCGGTCTGGGCGGAGGCGTTTTGATGGCCGTTATCATCATGATCTCAACGTTTGGCTGCAACAACGGCCTGCTGCTTTCCGGCTCAAGGCTTTACCAATCCATGGCCATGGACGGACTTTTCTTTGATAGAATGAAGGAATTGAACGCCAATGGTGTGCCGGGTTTTGCGCTCTGGGTTCAGTTTGTTTGGTGTTCCGTGCTCTGTCTTTCGGGGAAATACGGCGATTTGCTCGACTATGTAATGTTTGCAGTGATGTTGTTTTACATCCTCACGATGGTGGGCATTTTTATTCTCCGCAAAAAACGTCCGGAGCTGGAGCGGCCCTACAAAGCTTTTGGCTACCCGTTCTTGCCAGCCCTTTACATCGTGTTGGCGGGCTTGTTTACGGTGAATCTGTTGTTTACCAAGCCGCAGTTTACGGTACCGGGCTTGGTGATTGTAGGGCTGGGGTTTCCTTTGTATTTTTGGGCTAAGGGGCGGCGGGGGTGATTATTGATTTTGTCGGCTGAGCCGGGTGAATAGTGGGCAGAACGCGGAGCGTCGCGCCAGCGGGGGAACAATCTATAGGAAAATCAAATTTTTAGAATATGACTTCGAATTGGACCGAAGAAGCACAAGGCATTGGGGCTATACTTGGTGTAATTATCACCATCATTGGCTTTATATTTATCTATCGACAAATTAAGCAAACTCAAAAAACAATTGAGCAGTCAAACCATACTTCAATTTATGCAATAAGCGCCGAATTCAACAAATACCTAGCCGACAATAGTGAGTTGCGGCCATTCCTATATGAAGGAAAAGAGTTTGATAAAAACCACATTTTATCGAATAAAATCTTGATAGTGTGCGAGATGTTGACCGATATGTTTGAATTTATAATCATTGAACATAAATCAATCAATTCTTCCATCTATGGAACATGGCGAGCATATATTGAATTGATTTATTCAAACAGCCCTGCTTTTAGATATTATACTGAACTTTATAGATCAACGTATTCTAAGGAACTGCTTATGGTGTTACATGAAATCAGCACCAATCTTCCAGTAGAGGCGGACTAAATGCGGGGCTTTGTGCCCCGTTGGCGCGAGTACAAAGGCTTGGAGATATGAGGGTATGTCATCATGACGAACCATATTCACTTGATAGCCAACACCAAAGCCCTGTCCTACCCCTCGTTGGCCGGTACCATTCTAAAGTAGAGATTCTGATTTAGGTTTTCAAAGGCCACTGGTGTTTTGTATTTCAGGCTTGAATGAGGTCGATCAAAGTTATAGGTTTTA
>JALHPW010000577.1 GCA_022842255.1 Saprospiraceae bacterium
CTGTCGTTGGCTGGCATTAAATCTGCTTTTTCGCATGGTAATCCGTTTTAAGTGTGAAAGTTACGGTGTTCAACTTTCTCTACTTATTTTTGGTACCGCTTTTCGAGGGGTAGGACAGCCCCGTTCAAACTTGAGCATGCCAATCCAGTGCGGGCAAAACTGGTGCGCAACCCGGAAGACTGGGTTTATAGCAGCGCCAGCATGTGCATCGCGCCAGCGTGAAGTATTGGCAAGAATGATTGCTTAAGGAAAATTTCTTCGTTCTTTGCTCCAATCATTTCAGCAACGTCCTTCCCATGAAAAAAACGTTCCTTCTGCTCCTGCCCTGCTTGCTTGCACTCGCGTCTGCACTGTGTTCCTGTGAAAAAGAGCCAGAAATCATCACCAAAACAGTGGTGGAGACCGATACGTTGATTGTAACCCAACACGACACGGTATTTATTCAGGTCACCGATACCCTGACGCTCACCGATTTTATCCACGACACCGCCACCACTTTCATCGTGCTGCGACACGCCGAAACCACGGGCGGTGGTACCAACCCGAACCTCAGTACCGAAGGACTGGCCCGCGCTGAGGAACTCAAACGCATTTTGGCAAACGTGCCCTTGGCAGCCGTTTTCTCCTCCAATTACAACCGGACCAAACAAACCGCTCAACCTACCGCCGACGACAAATTATTGACTGTCAACATCTATGATCCGTTAAACCAATCGCCGCTCGTAGACAACTGGCTCAGTACTTACCGCGGCAAAACCGTGCTGGTACTCGGACATTCCAATACCGCCCCTGCCTTATTGAACCTGTTTGTGGGAAGCAACCAATACGCCAATTTGCCAGATTCCGAATACGATAACCTGTTTATCGCAACGGTTTCTGAAAAAGGCCGGGCCACTGTTTTGCACTTGAAATACGGCAATTAATTGCATAAGTAAGGATTTGGTCCAACCTTGAAAGAGTAGCAATGAAAACTGTTTAAATTCCCGGACAGTAATCATGGAAAATGAAATCACGCTGCGACTGGCAACTATTGAAGACCTGGCCTTGCTCCGCCATTGGGATGAGCAACCGCATGTCATTGAATCAGACCCAAACGACGACTGGAACTGGGAAGTAGAATTGCTTCGTACCCCGGATTGGCGCGAACAGTGGATAGCCGAACTGAACGGCAGACCCATCGGGTTTATCCAAATCATAGACCCGGCCAGGGAAGAAACCCACTATTGGGGCGATGTCCCCGAAAACCTTCGGGCCATCGATATTTGGATTGGGGAAATCGCCGATACCGGCAAAGGGTATGGCACAAAGATGATGGAATTGGCCATTGAGCGCTGTTTTTCCGATGCTGCCGTCACCGCCATCCTGATTGACCCGCTGAGTTCAAATACCGATGCGCACAGGTTTTATGAGCGTTTGGGATTTGAGTTTGTGGAGCGCCGTCGCTTTGGCGATGACGACACTTTTGTGTTTCGCCTACCGCGCTAAAAGGTATAAATGCCGCTTTTGGACTAAAAAGCACCCTTTAATCTTATCGCTCAAAAGGGTGCTTTTACCTAACCAGGCAATGACATTGGTTTTTCATGAACTACTGAATGCATCTTGAACAACCAAATCCCTCAGTATTTTGAGTCAAGCTAAGAACCTGTTTTAAAATATTTCGCTATGCAAAAACAAATTCTCCTGGCCATGCTCGGCCTTTATTTGAGTGCAAGTACAATTGCACAAAACCAACCCATCCTGGTATCCCCCGAATGGGTGCACGAACGGCTCAGTGACCCGAACTTGGTGATTATTCAAGTCAACTTCCTACAACTTGATTACGAGCGGGAGCACATCCCTGGGGCCAGATTTCTATGGGCAGAATCAATTACCCCCAACTCACCGGAAGGCAATTACAATATTCCAGATCAAAAACAAGCCACCCAATTGCTGCAAAAATTGGGCATTTCCAAAAACTCCAACATCGTGCTTTGTCATATCCGGGATCAGGTTACGGTAACCGCACGGGTGTTTCTCAGCCTTGAACAATTGGGGTTGACCGGGCGTGTTTCTTTTTTGAACGGCGGGCTGGAAGCTTGGAAAAAGGCTGGATACGTTGTTACCAAAGAGGCTCCAATTGTAAAAAAAGGCAACTTCAAGCCCAAACCTGGCAACCTAATTGTGGATGCCAATTATGTGCTCCAATCCCTAAAATCCGATACGGCCGTGGTGGTAGATGCCCGGATGAAGCGGTTTTACGATGGCGACGTTACGGGCAATCCCCGTGACGGGCATATTACCGGGGCCCTCAATATCCCCTTTCCGGAAATGGTGGACAGTACAAACCGGTTCAAACCCATCGAGCAGTTACAACCCTTTTTCACCCCGATAGTGACTGAACGAAAAAAAGAGGTGGTGCTCTATTGCTTCATTGGCCAAACCGCCAGTGTGGTGTACGTGGCCGGGCGCTTGTTGGGGTACCGCATGAAACTGTATGATGCATCCCTGCAGGAGTGGAGTCGCAGGGATGAGCTGCCCATGGAAAAAACGAAAAACTGATGCTATAGGGCACGCAGGTTGTTGACCGGCCTGCGTGCCCTAAAACATCAACCTTGTACAAGCAATACCGACTCAAACCGCTCAGGGTCCGCGGCCCGAAGAAACCCATATCCAACCCCTGCCATACCAAGCATCATATCGTGGGTGTTCAAATCGCTTTGCGCCCCGTTGGGGAATGGAATTTTACGCTGGACATGTTGCACTACGGCCTCCTCCGCTACCTCCCCTACCTTGTCGGAAAGACTTTGCTCGTGCAGGGTTTCTGCCGCATACAGTAGCAAATCGGCGTTGCCAAATACTCCGTGGCATAGGCTATAATTGCCCAACTGTCTGCGGCCAAAATGTTGGAGTGTGGTATTCACCGCTACTTTTGCAACCTGTTTAAACCCTTCATTACCAGTTAGTTGGTACGCCCGAAGCCTGGAAAGCCCAATCCCGGGCGCGCCATGACACCAGGCACACCCACATGGTCGGGGCGTGTTGTCGTCTTTCTGACGCGGGGTGTTGCCCTCCCGGAAATCGGGCCAATTTTGCTGCGCTTGGTCAAAACAAGCATCCTCATAGGCAAAGCCCGCGAGTGCCGCTTTTTGATACCGAAGGTCTTTGGTGTAATGCCATAATTCAAGTAAAGCTGTTGCGATACCCGCCGCCCCGTGGGCATAACCGGTCAGGTTGGCGCTCGAACTGTTCGGCATGGTGGCCCAGGAAATACCGGTGGTTTCGGCCTGTGCGGTTTGCAGGAGGTAATCGCCCATTTGAAGGAGCAGGGCATCCAAGGTGGGATCGGCATAACGCCGGTTGATTTTGATAATAGCCGGAATGGCGCCTGCACAGCCGTCAATCACATCGAGTGTATATTCCGACAAGGGCAGTTGCTGTAATGCCCGCAGGGTTTGCAGGCCCCGTTCCACCAACTCCGCTCGCCCCAGTTTTTCCCCAATTTGAACCGCCGAAAAAGCGATGCCCGTAATCCCGGAATGAAATCCCAATTTCCCATACTTGACCTGCTCCGTGGACTGCAAGGCCTGCTCGATGGCTTCTAGGGCCGCAACT
>JALHPW010000578.1 GCA_022842255.1 Saprospiraceae bacterium
TTGTCGAATCTACTGGCGGGATAGGCACGGGGGCCAGTTCCAGGTTGCGGTATCGTGGCGTCATGGAAGCCACCTGCAGGATGGTGTCCCGATATCCAAGCCTGACCACTACCAGTTCGGTCTTTTTCTTGACCTTTAATTGGTAATAACCGCTTGAATCTGTGGTAGTTGCGCGCAGGGTTTTGCGGTCATATACGGTCACATTTGCCAGGCGTTCGCCGGATTTGGTGGCACGTATTACTCCGCTGACCTCTGTTTTGGGCGGCTTTTGGCGTTTTAGAATCAGGTATTGTCCGGTACTTTTGAACACGTAGCCCTCACCGAGCATTTCACGCAAGATTTCGCGCACTGTCCAATCCTGGGCTGTAAAGGAGACCCTTTTTCCAGCGTCCAGGATGCGCGCATTGTACGACCATTCAAAGTCAGCCAAACGTGCCACTTCATCCAGGGCCTGTTTGATGGGGGTGTTTTGAAAGGAAATGCTGAGCCGGCGGGCGAGCACTTCCGCCCCGCACAGGGGTGCAGATGCAATCAATAAGTAGAAAATGCTGAGCAGGATTCCCTTTTTCACGTTCGATTTGGTTTGGGGGTTAACGATCGCAGCTGGGGCCATCCAGAAAATATTGTCCGTTCTGGTGTTGGATTTCGAGGGAAAAGGTTTCGGCTATGACCACAATGATGCGTTCAATGGGCTCATTGTTGAAACGTGATTGCAGGCGACAATTGGCCAAATCCTGGTTTACGAGGTTAATTTTTACTTTGTAATTCTTTTCCAGCAGGGCAATCACCTCTGACAAGGGAACATCGTCGAACACAAACTGGCGGTTGGCCCAGGCGCTTATGTTGCTGGACGGTGTGGTTTGTGTTCGCTCGAACTTTCCACCGCGCTGATGGATGCGGGCCTGTTCGCCAGCGGTCAAAAACTCAATTTGTTTGCCGCTTTGCACCCGTACTTTCCCTTCTTCCACACTCACGATGACCCAATCGGGATCGCTACGGTTGTCGATGTTGAACTTGGTACCTACCACGGTAACCTCTACTTGTTGCACTTCAATCACGAAGGGCTTTTCGGCATTGGGCGCTACTTCAAAGTAGGCCTCCCCTTGCATTTTTACGCGTCTGGCATTTTTAGAGAATTGTGCAGACAGGCTGGAAAATTGATGGAGTGCGACCCTGGTTCCATCGCTCAAGGTGTCGCGAAGGGTGTTTTCGGTAGCCGCCAATTGTACAGATTGTGTTGCTGTGTTTTGTTGAAAAAACCAAAATGCGCCCAGTAAAAGGGCAATGGCTGCGGCCATACCCATCCAACGGTAATTTAGGCTGACCCGTTTGGCTTGACCGGGATTCTGCTGCGCCTGCTGGATTTTCGATTTTGTGCGCGCCAAAGCACCCTCCACGTTTAAGGGCCCTGGCAGGGATAGTTTGCCCAAGCCTGATTTGGCCCAAAGTCGCTGCATTTGATTGAAATACAGCTGGTTGTCTGCCGATTCCGCCAGCCATTTTTCCAACCAGGCCTGCTCCTCAACGGCTATTTCGCCCGTCAGGTGCTTGGCAATGAGTTCGTCTATATCGGAAATGTGCTCCATGTCTGTGGTTTGAAATTGGTTTAGGTGGCTCGGAAGGGTGGCTTTTTACTTAAATTTGGATAAACTGAATCAGGGCCAACATCAGGGTCAGGTATTCGGACAGCTCTAGTCGTAAAATGCGCAGGGCCTTGCCCATGTGGGTTTCGACGGTTTTGATGGAAATATTCAGCTGCTCTGCAATTTCCCGGTATTTCAATTCCTCAAAACGGCTCAATTCAAACACATGTCGGCACTGCGCTGGGAGCATGTCCAATACCTTTCGGATACGCTGCTGAAGTTCGGGGTCGTCTTTGGGTGGTTCAACTTCCTGTGCCATTTGCCGGGCCTGGTGTTGGGTATATCGCTCATGGATTCGATGCGCACGCAAGCGGTTGAGCGCTTGATTGTGCACCATTCGGTAGAGGTAAGCCTTGACCGAATTTTGAAATTCCAGGGTGTCGCGCTGTGCCCAAAGTTTGACAAATGCTTCCTGTACAAGTTCTTCTGCTTCGTCCAGGTCGCCCTCCGTGAATGAAAACGCGTAGCGCACGAGCGGTTCATACCATGCCCTGAACAGTGCATCGAATGCCTTTTCGTCGTCTATGCGAAGTGATTGTACCAGTGGTTTTTCCTCGTTTGCCAAGTTTCTGAAATTAAGACACCAAAGGTCTGCGCTTACCCTTAAGTGCCGTGCTAAAAAATATTTTTTCTTTTGGGGTCAGGGTAAATTTAGGGTGACCGTGTCATAGCGTAAAACAACCCAACACAAGGTTCATTCAACACACAAAAAAGTTTTAGCTATGAAAATGTCATTCTTGAAAAAAAGCACCCTGCTCCTTAGCCTGCTCGTTCTGATTTTAGGTTTGCAAGCCTGCGATCCGTTTGGACTTAAATCAAGCGGCGATTTGATAACCCTGGATTTTGACGAAAGCGATTTCCACGGACTCGATTTGTGCGTTTCCGGAAATGCGGAGGTTCATTTGGGCGATTCGTTTAAGGTAGAAATCACCTGCGAAGAAACCGCCATGCCTTATCTGGAAACAAAAGTAGAAAATGGTGTCTTGAAAGTGTACTTCAGCCGGGACGTCTATGATGTGGACCATTTGAAAGTGGTGGTTACGGCACCGTCCTGGGATCATTTTGAAGTCAGCGGCAGTGGCGATGTGGAGGTTTTGGACGTGATCGAAGGCGACGAGCTCGAGCTTGATGTGGATGGCAGTGGTAGTATCCGGGTGGTAGAAGCCCATTTTGACAAGGCAGATTTGGATGTTTCAGGTAGTGGCGATTTGAAGATTGCCGGTAGTGCATTGTCACTTAACTGCGATATTTCTGGCAGCGGTACTATCAAAGCTTTTGATTTTCTGGTCAATACCGCTCATGTGGAAGTATCCGGCAGCGGCGATGTCCAGGTAAATGCCAGCGAAACCCTGGATGCCGAAATTAGTGGTTCTGGAACGATTGTTTACAAGGGTAACCCGCAGGTAAATGCTCGGGTTTCTGGTTCTGGGAAGATTCGGCCTTTTTAGGTTTTTTCACGCTACGTTTAGAAGGGTTGTTTCACGCAACGCCGCAACGACGCTACGTTTAGAGGGGTAGGGGCACGCAACGCCGCTACGTCGCTACGTTTAGAGGGGTAAGGGGCACGCAACGCCGCTACGACGCTACGTTTAGAGGGGAGGGGCACGCAACGCCGCAATTAGGCTTACGGTGAGCTTAAAACGTAGCGTCGTAGCGTCGTTGCGTGAAATAACCCTCTAAAGAGCCCCACCCAAAAACGTACAAGTCCCCAAATAACCCGTCAAAAATTCACACAATCAATTTCATGCAACATCTAAAATACCTGCTTGCCATAGTTGCAAGCCTGCTTTTCCTATGCCCCTTCCAAGTTTTTGGTCAGGGCCAGACTTTAAAAGGACTCATCCTCGACAAAGGGGTGCGCAACTAACTGATTGGCGCAACGGTCCGTGTAGCGCCTTCCGACAATCCCAATGCGGCCCCCGTGGGTG
>JALHPW010000579.1 GCA_022842255.1 Saprospiraceae bacterium
CGGCGTAATCGTGGTAGATGATATCATCGCCATCCAGGGCGGCATTTACCTCGGGCATTTCCATCAGGGCCTTTGCACAGGCTTTGGCGAAGATGGACATGAAACCGAGCTTGATGCCGTATTTTTTAACAAAGGCGTCTTGATATTTTTCGCGCAGGGCCATTACCGCCGTCATATCCACCTCATTGAAGGTGGTAAGCATGGCCGTGTTGTTTTTGGCGCTCACCAATCGTTTGGCGATGGTGCGGCGCATCCGGCTCATTTTCTCGCGACGGTCGTTGCGGGTGAACGGTGGACGGGCCACGGTGGTCGGTGCAGGGTCTACAATGGCCGGTGGAGGGGTGACGGGGGCCGGAGCTGGTTGGGGGGCGGCGGCGGCTTTTACGGCATCTTCTTTGGTGATGCGTCCGTCGCGTCCGGTGCCGCTGACGTTGGTGGGTGGCACATTGGCTTCGGCCAGAATTTTGGCGGCAGCGGGGCTGGGTGTACCGGTTGCGTAGCTGGTATTTTGAGCTTCGTTTTTGGCGACTGCTGGTTCAGCAGGGCTACTAACGGATGTGCTCGGCTGCGCGGAACTGCTGGCTGCGGCTGCGTCGGTATCGATTTTAGCGAACAAAGCACCCACGGGCAGGTCTTCGCCTTCTTTGGCGACCCAAATGAGTTTACCCGCGCTATCGGCAGAAAGTTCTTGGTTGGCTTTTTCGGTTTCGATTTCGCAGAGTGGTTCGTCAAGGGCGACGGTGCTGCCGTCTGGCTTGAGCCATTTGGAAAAAGTAACGCTGCTGATGGATTCGCCCAGATTTGGGATTTTCAGTTCAATGACTGGCATTTTCTAACGGTGAACTATGAACGATGAACGATGAACTTATTAGGATGCGCCCGAGGGCGAAAAACCGGACAAAAGTAGGCGTTTGAACAGAATTGAAAGATTGGAACAAAAGGAAAGCCGCCTGGTTCAGCACACTTATTTTTTTCCGATAAAATCAAACTTCAAAAGCAGACCTTCCCCTTGCTTTCCTTCGCTGCTGAGGAGCAGGTTTCCGGCGGCGTCGAAAGAAATTCCTTCGGGCTGGGGCAGGATTTTTTTGTCCAGCCGTTGGGCGAATTTGAGCCTTCCGGTTTTGTAATCAAGCACTACCAGCCGTTTCAAAGCCGTGGAAATCACATAGATATCGCCAGAAAGCGGGTGCACGGCAATACCCGAGGGACTAAAATAATCGTGTTTTTCGGTGTCCAAATACGGGACCAAGCGGTTTACTTCCTCTGGATTGATGGTGTAGGCCGGGGCATCGTCTAGCGCTTTGGAGTTCAGGTTGAAAACAAAAATATGACGTGGGTAAAGGCTGTCGGGGTTTTCCTTGCAAGCCAGCAGAAGTGCTTTTCGCCAAGGGTCGTAGGCCAAACCTTCCACGTCGTTGTTTTTTTTCAATTTGGTTTTATACTCCGATACTTCAGGGGGCGATTTTTTCCAATTGCTTATTTCGAACAAGTCACCGTTGCTTTTGGCGGCCCAAATGGATTTGCCCACCATTTCCACCCCTTCAAAATCGCCTTTCTCGCGGAACAATACCCGCTGAAAAACCGCTCCACCTCCGTTTCCATCCACTAAAAACACCTCGCCGCGCTCATCAGCGATGGCAACATAAACACCCGGTGAATCTGCCGGACTCAGCCCGGAAATTTCCTTGAGCTCCGCACTCACCAGGTTGATGGTCAGTGAAGGGCTTTGCAGTTTGTAAGGAATTGAATCAGAAACCGTTGCAAAACTTGGCGAAGGTGTCACAGCTGGATTATTGGCATTGCAAAAGCAAAGCACAAGCGCAGGAAATGCTACGCCGAAAGTCAGGGCGGGTAGTTTTTGCATAAATTATTTCGTTAGGAATGGCGAATGTACGCAAACCTAGCGTTAGGCAGCCTCCTAGTCCAAAAACACCTCTACCTCCCGGGTCTGCAACACCAGGTCTGTGAATTTGCCCTTGAAACGGGTAGCCCGCACGATGTGGTTGTCAATCCAATGGTAATTCCCGCCGCGAGGCTTACCAAAAAGGATACCATGGTATTTGAACCCGTGCTGATTGAGCCATTTTTCAGTTACGGGGCGGTGCGCCTCGGTACGGCTGGTAAAAAAGTAGATGATATGGCCTTCATCGTACCATCGGTTGAGCATTTCCAGGGCATCCGGGTAGGGTGCCACGATGCCCATGCGCTCTGGCTCTTCATTGGGTACATCGTCGCAGATGGTACCATCAATATCAATCAGGTAATTCTTGATTTCTGAAGGTAAAACAGGGCTAATCCGTTGTCCATTTTCATCGAAAGCCTCATGCAGGGGCATATTTTCCATGACGTGATTCGTTTTTGCGTAAGTGTGAATTTTACGCAAAGGTACGGGGCTGGCACAAATGGTTGATTAGGTTTATAAAGTTGATGGGGTTTATTTTTGTACCTAGTAAGGGACGATTGGTCCACTTTTAGGGTACAAAAATAAACCCCATCAATTTTATAAACCCTAATCAACCGCCCCCATTGGTCGTTTAGAAACTAAATCCGACCGTTCCCTGAATCACAAAATTCTGGTCTTTATCGTCGCGGAAAATCAACTCCCCATTGGGATTGATGCTCGATTTGGACAAATCAGCCTTATTATTGGTTATATCCGCCAACCCGTATTGAACCCGTCCGCTGATGTAGAGGGCATTGCTGATATAAAAGGAAATACCACCAACGAGGCCATAATCGAGACTGTTGTAGAGCTTACCAGCACCTGCCGGGTAATCGTAATACGCCCCCATAGTTTTGGGCGTTTCGGAGATAAACGCATCCACTTTGACGTTTACGGGCAGCTCATCGTTGGAACTGGTAGAGCCCTCGCCCGGATCGTCCCTGCGGTAATTGTGGTTGAGGTTGAAATTCAATTCGGTTTCGGAAACGTTGGGGTTGACATAGGCGTTATTGCCCAATGCAGTCTTGCCTGAATAACGCAAAGAACCTTCGCCGGCCGATTGCACCAGCACCCCCACATAACCGCCCCCCGAAATCTCAAAATTGCCAAAACGTCCGTAGGCCAAAATCGGGATATCCAGATAAGAGTTGTTGACATTGATCAGGTAGCGCGAAGTACCTAGGGTGAGCACACTGCCTGTGGAATGTTTGAAAACCCGGTACGAGGGACCATCAAAGGTGTATTTAGCACCGCGTTTGGAATACAAAAACTCACCCCGCAGACCGAAATTATCGGTAAACTTGTACGCGAAAGTCATACCGATGTGAAAACCAGTGGTGTTTTTCCAGCTTTCTAAATCCGTACCCGCGTTATCTGTTTCCGATGTTCCGTTCATACGAGCAAAGTTCAGGCCCGTTTTGAAGCCGTATTTAATCTGGGCATTTGCCGAAAAGCCGCCCAAAACGAGCAGAGAGAAGAGGAGAATCTGTTTCAAACCGTTTATGTGTTTTGTAAGTTGTTGAAATTGTTTGAGTTGTTTGAGTTGTTTGAAGGGTTTGAAGGGTTTGAGTTGCACCAACCAATCAAAAATTTAAAAACCATAAAAAAACAAAAAAGGT
>JALHPW010000580.1 GCA_022842255.1 Saprospiraceae bacterium
TGTACACCGCCGACCATGCAGAAGCAGTGGCCGTGCGCTGGCGTCAACAGATCAACGAAAACGCCAAAATGCTTTGCTGGCATCACGTGATCCCAGAAATGAACCACAACGAACTCGTAGGCTGGCGCGACCAGCGTCCCGATGTGGCGGTGATCTGGCTGCGCAACCACGACGATTATCCGCGTACCGCCATCCGTACCGATATCAACAAGGACATCGTGGAGCATTACACGCAAACTTCCATCGAGGTTTTTTCCAAAGGAAAATCGCAGATCGAAAAAGCCTTGTGGCTCGTACACCTCGGCGACTGGGTATCGGTTTATCTCGCCGAACTCCGCAATGTGGATCCCGTGGAAATCAAGGTCATTGACTTTTTGAAAGGGGAATTGGCCAAGGTTTGAGTAAAATAAACCGCAAAATGTAAAACCGGAGAGCAGGAAAATTTAAAACTGCGAGATTGACCGTACGGTGGCAAAATCCTACCCTTTTCGGAATCAATCCCCTCTCGATTTTTAATTTTCCTGTTCTCCGGTTTTAGATTTTCCGGTTTAAAATTTTCCGGTTTAAAACTAACGCTGCACCACAATCTTCTCTGTCCTGACCTCTCCCCGCAGCAACAGCCTAAGGAGGTACACGCCCTCGGACAGCCCTGCAACGTTCAGGGTGTTTGTGCCCGCTGACAAGGTCCCGGATTGCGAGACCTTGCCATTAAAACCAATAATTTCATACCGGCCACTCCGCGGTAATTCGCCGATACTTACCATTTCATTAGCCGGATTTGGGGCAATTTTCACCCGATCAAATACCGTTGGCAAGACCGTTCCCACCGTCCCAATCTGTTGAAAACCAAGAAAGAAGATGAGCGTGTTGGTCATAGCCGGCACATAACATTCGCCGTGGTCGGCCGAAGGCATTACATCGCTGATCATAAAATCCGTTACGCCAGCGGCCAGGAAGGAATCGCGCGCCAGCAGACTATTCCGGAACGGCACCTGGTCGTCTGCCATGCAATAAAACAGCCGGAACGGGGCCTCGGGCAGCCAATTGTCGTAGGTGTCGTTGGCCGCCAATGCTAGGTTGATGGGGTGATTTGGGTCGTTTTGAATGGCCTGCACGATGCTTTCCTGCAACATTTTAAAGGGCCGTGAATCGCCTTCGTTGACCGTCAAAGCACTGATGAGCATCCCGTTCAAATCCGACAGCGTGATTTCTCCATCATAAAACTGTTGGATCATCGGAGCATAGGCTGGCTTGAACACCTCGGTCAGGTTACTGAACAAATTTCCATATACCGTTTGGTACGACAAGGCGGTGTTCGGGATGTACGCCGGGTAATAGTACACGGCATCGGTCAGGATCAAATCGCGCATCACCCCGGAAATGCTGTACGGTCCCGACATGGGCGCGGCTGCAGTCACTTCAAATTCATTGGCGGGGTCCAGCTCGATGGCTCGGTGCAAAGCCATGGCACCGTGACCGCCCTGCGAGTAGCCGGTGATGAACAATTGTTCGTTGGTAGCTACCTGGTTTTGTTGTAAAAACTGTTCCCCGGCCCGCAGCATGTCCATCGCAGCCCAAGCTTCGCTTTCCGCGTGCACGTAGGGGTGAAAGCCCTTGGAAACATTCCCTAAACCTAGGTAATCGGGCAAAAACGCCACAAAACCCAGTCCGGCGAACAATTGCCCTACCCTGCCTTCCCCGCCCGTCAGGACATTGATGGAGGGCACATCCTGTTTTGAGCCGGAAGTACCGTGCTGGTACACGAGCCGTGGGTAAATCCGCGAGGGGTTGTTCGGCACCGTCAGCAGCCCCGAAGCCGTATCCACTGAGCCCTGCACGCTTTTGGTCGTGTAGGTGACGCGGTAGTATTTCGCGCCGTATTGGATGAAGGGGATGTTGAATTCTATGAGTAGTTCTGCCTGGGATTTTTCGCCTAGTAGGGTGGCGGAGACTAGGTTTTGACTGGATACTCCCGTGGAAATACCAACGGCAAAAAGTAAGGAAAGGACTATTTTTTGCATGAAAAACATTGATTTGCGAAATAATGATTTACAAGAAACCAAACTTGTTAGAAAGCCCAAAACTAAGACGTTCCGCATAATGCCATCCTTTTCTACCTTCACGCCGCTAAACTTTTTCCTTTCCATGAAAATAACGACCCGGCTCTGCCTATTGCTCGCACTTGCGTTCAGCGTTCACCATTCCTCGTTAACCGCCCAGCAAACCTTTCCCACCCCTGCTCCGGCCGACGAACGCACTGGTTTACACGCCTTCACCAACGCTACCTTATATATTGACTACAAAACCCGCGTGGAAGGCGCTACCCTGCTGATCCGCGATGGCAAAATCGTGGCCGCCGGGCTCAATGTGAGCGTCCCAAAAGACGCAGCAACCCACGATTGCACTGGGAAAACGATTTACCCTTCGTTCATCGATTTATACGCCACTGATTTTGGGCTCCCAGTGCCTCCACGTGGTGAGGGCGGCGGTTTTGGCAGACCGGCACAACCCTTTTCCAACAAAAAAGGCGCGTACAGCTGGAACCAGGCCCTGCGCCCGGAATACAACGCTGCTGCAGAGTTCAGCCTGGACCCTAAAGCCGCCGAAGATTGGCGCAAACTGGGTTTTGGCGCCCTGCTCACCCACCGTGCAGATGGCATTTCACGGGGCACGGGCGCGCTGGTCATGCCGGGCGATTTGCGCGAGCACGAGATGATTTTGGCCGAAAAAGCCAGTCACCACCTCTCGTTCAACAAGGGCAACAGCACACAAAACTACCCAAGTTCGCTCATGGGCATCATCGCCTTGCTGCGCCAAACCTACCTCGATGCACAATGGTATAAAACAGAAGGATACAAAGAAGAGGAAAACCTTTCGCTTGATGCCTGGAATGCCGTGCAGGGATTGCCACAGGTTTTTGAGGCCGGCGACAAAATGGATATCCTCCGACTCGCCCGTATTGGGCAAGAATTTGGCACCAAATACATCGTCAAATCGGCTGGCAACGATTACCAGCGACTGAGTGAAATCGTGCTCACCGGCTATCCGCTCATCGTGCCGCTCAATTTCCCAGAAGGATACGATGTCCGCGACCCCTACGACGCGCTCAACACCCCGCTCAAAGACCTCAAACACTGGGAACTCGCGCCTTCCAATCCGGCCCGGCTGCAATCCGCCGGCGTTCCTTTCTGTCTGACAACCAATGGGTTGAAAGAAAAATCAAAATTCTGGGAGAACCTCCGCAAAGCCATCGAATATGGTCTGGACGAAGAACTTGCCCTGAAAGCCTTGACCTATAACCCTGCCACTTTTCTGGGCGTTTACTCCCTACCAGTTGGGGAGGGCCGGGGTGGGGCCGTTGGGAGCCTTGAACCCGGCAAGGTGGCCAATTTTATCATCACCACCGGCGGCATTTTTAAAGCAGAAACCAAAATCCAACAGCACTGGGTAAAAGGCCGGGCCTTTGATGTTACGCCCGACAAATCCTTCCCACAGCGCAGCATGGGCACCTATGATTTGAAGGTCGGGAATGAGGCTTACACACTGACAA
>JALHPW010000581.1 GCA_022842255.1 Saprospiraceae bacterium
GGCGCAATGGATACCGGGTGAGCCGTGCGTTTTTACCGAAATTGTATTTTCGGAAGCCGAAGCCTTATACTTGCAACGGCAAAAAACGATTCATGCTTTATTCCGTTGACCTTAATTGCGATATGGGCGAGGGAATGCCCAACGATGCTGACCTGATGCCCTTGATTTCTTCGGCCAACATTGCTTGCGGGTATCATGCGGGCGACGAGTCCCTGATGCAACAAACCATCGAATTGGCCTTGCGGCATGGGGTAAAAATTGGTGCGCACCCTTCCTTTCCAGACCGGGAAAACTTTGGCAGAACGCCCATGCAATTGCCCGCTGCGGCGGTAAGCGATTTGGTCAAAACCCAAATCGAGTTGCTCGCCAATATCGCGGCCAAAAACAAGGCCCGGCTGCACCATGTCAAACCCCATGGCGCGTTGTACAACATGGCATCTAAGGACGAAACCTTGTCCGCCGCCATTTGTACCGCCATCCTGGAATCGGACCCTGCATTGGTGTTGTATGCTCAAAGTGGCAGCATACTGGTTGCGGTTGCCGAATCCATGGGATTGAAAACCTGCAACGAGGTATTCGCCGACCGCAGTTACCAGCCTGATGGCAGTTTAACCCCCAGAAGCGCACCCAATGCCTTGCTGCAACAGGATTCGGAGGTGGTCGCGCAAGTCTTGCAAATGGTGCTGCAACAAACTGTGATGGCCGAGGGTAAGGTCATCCCGGTAAAAGCAGAGACCATCTGCATCCATGGGGATGGGGCACATGCGCTTGATTTTGCGCAGCGCATCACCGAGGCTTTCCAGTCAAACAACATCGAGTGGCGATAAACAATCCGAGGCTCATGCAACCCAAAACAAGCTCAATTCTGTACGGCGCCGCTTTTTTGATGGCCACCTCGGCCATTGGTCCTGGTTTTTTGACTTCCACCGCCGTTTTCACCTCCCGGCTTTTGGCCAGTTTTGGATTTGCGATTTTGATCTCCGTAGTGGTAGACCTCATTGCCCAACTCAACGTGTGGCGGATCATCACCGCAACCAAAATGCCTGCACAGGAGATTGCCAATGCACTCCTGCCCGGGCTTGGAAACGTGTTGTCTGGCTTGATCATCACTGGCGGACTGATTTTCAACATCGGCAACATTGCAGGTTGTGGTTTGGGATTGAATGTGTTGTTTGGTTTGGACGTCACGGTTGGTGCCATCCTCAGCGCGGGAGTAAGCATCTTGTTGTTTTTATTGAAAAATGCCGGCGCTGCCATGGACCGCTTCGTCCAAATTCTGGGTTTTGTAATGGTTGGATTGACCTTATATGTGGCTTTTACCTCCCATCCGCCCTTGGCAGAGGCTTTGCACAAGACCTTTTTGCCCGATCAAATTGATTTTATGTCTATCGTAACCATCGTGGGCGGCACCGTTGGTGGGTATATCACTTTTGCGGGTGCACACCGCTTGTTGGACGCTGGAATCAGCGGACAGGAAAATTTGAAGCAAGTGGCCAAAAGCGCCACATCGGCCATTGGGATTGCGTCCTTGATGCGTGTATTGTTGTTTTTGGCCACCTTGGGGGTGGTGATGAAAGGGGCCAAGCTGGATGAAAGCAACCCGGCAGCTGCTGTTTTTCAATTGGCCGCCGGGGATTGGGGGTACAAAATCTTCGGTGTTGTGCTTTGGTCTGCGGCCGTCACCTCGGTGGTGGGCGCCTCTTTTACCTCTATTTCCTTTGCGCGATCCTTCCATCCCTTGTTTGCAAAAAACTACGCCATCATTGCTTTCATCCTAATCGCTACCCTATTGTTTGCCTTGTTTGGCAAACCGGTCAAGGTGCTCCTCTTTGCCGGGGCGTTTAACGGGTTCATATTGGCCTTTTCTTTGGGCATCCTGTTGATTGCCGCCACCAAAAGCCGCATTATGAAAGATTATAAGCATCCGCGGGTTTATCTTTGGGCGGGAGCGATGGTTGCCTTCATCATGCTTGTTTTTGGGGGCTTGACTATTTTTGAGCAGGTGATGAAACCTTGAACGTGGGATGCCACGGCTTAGCATAAAAATTCGGGAAGCCCTCTATTTGAAGCTCAACATGGACAATCAAATCAATAACGTCAATGATTAATTCTTACAAAAGTCCCTTTGCCTACCCGATCTCACAAATTCCACTTTGGGTGATTCTGTTTTTGAGTGCTTTTTTAGGGTTGCCCAATCATTCCAAGGCACAAATACTGGATGCGCAGAAAAGTGGGTTTACCTGGATTTCCACGGAAGACGTGTTGGACAAGAGCTTTGGAGCGGGCTATACCATGTACAGTGCGGCGTGGCCAATATTTAAGCATTATCCCGGGCCTGAACGCTTTCAAACAGGATTGAGCAGTAGTTGGCTGACCACCCAGCGGACCGGCAATGAGCCTGCTCAATTTTATACGACCATTGAAGGGGGCTTGGGTTGGTGGCACGACACCCGTTTTGGCACCAAGGTTCCCAAGTTTATCATGGGTGGGGTTTCCTATAATTTTTATGCTTGGGCGAATGGACCAGGCGCCGGGCGAAGTGATATGTTGCCAAATGGGCAGAGAGACTGGAGTACTCCCGGCGGCAAATACGGGGTAGCTCAGCTATCCAATAGACTTCTGTGGGCACCCGATGGCTTGAACATGGCACAAAGTTTAAATGGCGAAATGCTGGGCTATGGCTATACGCCGCTGCCCTTGACGGAGCCCATTCCTAATACCAATGGCACAGCAGTGGAGACGGGTAATCAATGCTGGACCCTGTTCTTGAATGCCACCAATTTCAAAGGCCCGGCTACTTTCTTTTTGCCTACTTTCTGGACCGAGCCTGCTTTGCTGGACCCCAATTTGGCCGGATTGTTCCTGGACTCCAGGCCCTCAGAACCGAATGTAGGTTTTGGGATCGAACATGCGGGATCGCCGGCCATTATTTCTACCGACAACAACGGAATCCCATACGCCAAAGTAAACAGGCTACAATTTCCGGCCAACAATGAGGACAATTCAATGATCCTGAGCCAAGTTTCGGTTTATTCCAAAGATGCGCTTTGGAACGACCTGGAATCTTGGTTCAACGGAGGCCCCGCTGTGCTTCCTGGACTAAATCAGGCAGGAATTTCTGGTGTTTCGTTTGTCAACAATGGAGGGGCTATGTTCGCTGAAATCGGCCAAAACGGACCGAACGGAATCAAACACGACATTGACTTGAATTATATAGACAACATTCAGCAAAACGCGAACACCATGGGTTTTGCGTACGACCTGAATGTTGTGGACAAAAAGGAGCGCAACTTCCTTTTGCCCGAATATTTCAAGCTCGATCCGGACAATCTTTGGCGGCCCATTGAGCAAAGCGCTGTGCCCGCATCCACCAATTTGTCCACTACCCCCGTCCCAACATCGTCCAGACCAGAAATCCCCTATTTGACCCCTTTAGAGCCGGACTGTCAATGGCAAGACCCGAATGGCCCTTGGAATAGCCCCGGACCAACGGCCGGGCCATTTACGGCCGACCTTGGGGACGGGACCACCGTTACCTACTATTG
>JALHPW010000582.1 GCA_022842255.1 Saprospiraceae bacterium
GTGCAGGAGCGCCCAGCCTCCGCTTCAAAAAACCACTTCTGTCGCCCCATACCCATATTTGTGATGGTATTCATTTTTGAATTTTACCACACTCGGGTTGTTTCGCAATTGCTCGGCGATGGCATCGCGTAATTTGCCTTCCCCAACCCCGTGGATGAGAAACACCCGGGGGGCCCCCAATCGTATGGCTTTATCGATAAAACGTTGACAATGTTGGAGTTGAATCCGTAAAATCTCTCCCTTGTCCAGTCGCGCATACCCATTGATCAGGCTTTGGATATGCAGGTCAATTTCTGGGTCAAAATTGGCCAGGCCTTCTGGGTCGAAGGCTTTATAAGGTTTGGAGTTGTTCTGCTCCCGAACCGGTTTTCGCACCTGTTGTTTGGCGTATGCCTTTAAATCCTCGACAGCCTCCTTATCCTCCTGCTCGAATTTCTCAATCATGACCAACTGATAAGCCAGTACATTGAGAATCGGTGCGGTGAGCAGGCTGTTGAAAAACTGTTTGGGTTTGATTTTCATCGTGTGCTCAATCGGAGTGTCCGGGCCTGCGGTGGTCAGTCTTCTCACCCGCAGGAACGCTTCGGGTGAGTCGTTGAGGTCGTCGGAGAGGAAGTCACCGAGTTCGATGGCCGTAGAAGCGGAAATCTTATCGTCGACCGATAGCACATCACGGGCATGGGTGAACAGGTCGAATTCCATCAAAAACTCGTGTAGGGTATCGTTCAGGAGCCAGACTTTGTACCGCGACACCGTCCCATCGCGACCAGGCATGGGTTCAAAAGCCAACGTCAGGCCCCTCGGTTTCAATATCTTGTATTGACTTTGGAGCCGACGTGCCGGCGGAGCCTCCGGCTTTTTTTCTGGTTTTCCTTGGATAAATTTCGCACCAGCAGAAACGGGCTCCGCAGCCTCATCCCGCAACAAGTCCTCTTCAAATGTAGGGATTTCAAACTCAGGGTCGTTGTCCAGGCGCACCATTAACATCCCTTCATCCAGGATTCCTGTGATGGTGCCGCGCTCCCCGGTAAAGCGCAGTCTGACTTTTGTGCCAATGGCGTATAACATTGTTTGGACGGTTTACGGTAGACGGTTTACGGTGCACGGTTTACGATTTACGGTGCACGAAGGCCTAATGACTCAATGACCCTAATGACGAAATGACGATTAATAACGCAATGACCAAATGACTCAATGACCTAATGACCAAATCACACAATACACTACCTTGCTCGCGCAAAAATAAGGAACAAGTTGAGAAAGTATAAGTTGGTTTTTCCCAAAAAGAATTGAAAATCAACGGCTTGAAAAGATCATAGTTCACACATCATACATCATACATAACATGAACCGCTACCTCTCCATAGATTTTTTCCGAGGCCTCACGATTGCCTTCATGATTATTGTAAATACTGCCGGGACCGGCGAATATGTGTACCCTCAATTGCGCCATGCTTTATGGCATGGGTGTACGTTTACGGATTTGGTATTTCCCTCCTTTATGTTCATCATTGGAGTGTCCATGTGGTTTTCGTTTGCAAAATATGAGCGAAAGTGGTCGGCAGAAGCAGGCTGGAAAATCCTACGGCGCACCGCCTTACTTTTTCTTATCGGCTTGATACTCAATAATTTCCCATACCTCTGGGAAAACTGGGACACTTGGCGCATCATGGGGGTTCCACAACGCCTGGCACTGGGGTACGGTATTGCATCTGTACTGGTGCTGACCTGTGAGCGGCGGGTGCTCTTGGGACTTTCCGCGGCCTTTTTGCTTTTGTATTGGGGACTCTTAAACTGGTTTGTGATGCCTGGCGCTGACCCTTATGGCGCGGAAGGAAGTGCGGTGCTGCGGCTCGATCGTTGGTTGTTTGGGGAAGCCCATTTGTATCGGGAAACCGTAGCGCCTGGTTTGCGTATTTTGTTTGATCCGGAAGGGGTTTTAAGCACTTTGCCTGCTGTGGTAACGGTTATCCTGGGCTGGTTGTGTGGCGAACTGATGACATTCCGGTCCAGGCAGAAGGATTTGCTGGTGCGTGATTTGCTCACTTTTGCCATCTTTTGTGGCTTTGCCGGATTGGCATGGGACCTGTTTTTCCCCATCAATAAAAAGCTCTGGACAAGCTCTTATGTGCTGTATGTGGGGGCATTGTCCATGATATTTTTTGCACTCAGTATCTGGCTGATCGACATCCGTGGATGGCGAAAAGGCACTGGTTTTTTCCTCGCATTTGGCGCCAATTCACTTTTCGCTTATATCCTTTCGGAGGCTTTGGTGATGACCTTGTACGCCATTCCGGTAGGCGAGGGCGAACAAGCGATGAACGCGAAGGAATGGATTTACAATAGCGTCTTCCAATCCTTGGCGCCTACACCATTCGGCTCGTTTTTGTTTGCCCTGGGCTATATGTTGGTGTGTTGGTTGGTATGCTATTGGTTGTTCGTGCGTAAGATATTTATCAAAATTTGAACACCTCATCCGCCAAGTCAAACATGGCGGCATCGCCTTCGGAATTGCCATAAGCGATGGTTTTTTCAAACGATTGAAGGTCGTAGGCTGTCAATATACGGACGGCCTTTTCCTGTCCATTGCAATTGGGCGTGGAGAACCTCCCCGTGTACTTGCCATCCAAATATTCCAATTCCGTACACAACAGGTCAAAACCTTCCAGGTGGCAAAACGGCCGCAGCCACAAATCAAGGGAGGCGGATACGATGACAACAGTATCGCCATTTTTTGCAGCCAACCGTAGTGTTTCCAACAAGTCGGTCCGCAAAAGCCCAGGGACTATTTTCGAACAAAAACCGGCCCCCAAGGCATTCAACTCAACCATGGTTTTGCCCTTGAAAAAGGTGGATAGCAAGGCTGATTTGGCCGTACTATTCGACCATTTTCCCCAAAAAAACAGGCTAAGAAACTTAATAAGCACAACAAAACTGCCCCAAGCCAAGCGCGACACTGGTAAAGAGAACCACAAAAAACGCAGCAGCGAATCCCCCCTGGTCAAGGTGCCATCAAAATCACACAGATGCAGCAGCCGTGGTTGACTGTTGACTTTTGACTTTTGACTTTTGACCGTTGACTTTTGACTGTTGAGCATTGACTGTTGGCTGTTGACTTTTGACTGTTGAATATTGACCGTTGACCATGTACCGTAACCCGTATACCGTACACCGTGTACCATTAAAAGTTACCAACCACCCAAAAGTGCGGGGTTTCTTCCACTATTGTCCCACTTTTAAGCAGCCTTCGGGTAATTTCCAGTTCTGGGTCAGATTCGATTTTTTCGCGAAAGGATTTTTGGATAAAAAGGATTGGACTTTTTTGGCGTAAATTATTAATAACCAAGCTATTGTCCCCATTCGTCTCTCGGTTTACCACCCAATCCAATGGAAGTGGGGGAGGGGAGTGGGCGAGGAAATTGGCTTGTGGAAAGGCAGGTAAAGTTTTGAAATTGGGCCCATATCGTTCGGATAAGGCTTTCAAGTCGCGGTACAACGCTGCGGTTTCTCGATCGGAATATATTCCTG
>JALHPW010000583.1 GCA_022842255.1 Saprospiraceae bacterium
GATTGTCGCAATTTTTTCATTCCAAATCCTTCCGGCCCAGGACGTTACCTACGTCCTTTTTAACCGCGACTGCATGAATCAGTTGGAATACCGCTATTCTTATCCCAATCTGAAGGGAGAAAATTCGGTATGGGCTTATTCGGTAAAACCCAATGTGCAAGAACACTTTATCTTCATGACTGAAGGTGCGGGGCATTATTCGCCTGAGTTGCCCGAAGGCGCGGTAAGTTGTCGGAACCTTGACCTTGACGACGCTTTTGTGGCAAGGATTAACCGTGGTGCCCAACAAATGCTGATTGTGTTTCAGCGCCAAAGTGGAGGGTACTGGCTCATGCCGGTAGAATCAGCTACGCTGGTTGCCCGCAACGGGGCTAAGTACTGGGTACGCGCTCGCCAAAGCTCTTTCCAATTTGATACCCTTCGTTTGGTGAATGAGCAAAACCTCGCGGTAGCCGGCTCCCCAACGGCCGCCTATTTTTCCGGAGCGAAGCTCAACAATTGCCTCATGGAATATTCTTTTCACTGCGAACCGGTAAAAGCTGGGCAAATTCGCTCTGATTTCCAGTTTATCCCAAGCATCGGAGTTGTCAATGACCGCACGGGGAACAGTGCTTCCCAAGCCATGGAAAATGAACTCCAATTGGTTAAGGTGAATGGTAAAGCCATAGACGATTACATCACAGAAGCCTGCCCAGAAGGTTCAGGGAAGATTGCGATTTCAAAATACCAAAAAATCACTGGGTATGGCGACAAGACCTTTGAGCCGGACAAGGAAATAACTTCCATCATGCAAAATGAACAGGAGGCAGAGGCACCTGCGATGTACGACGCTGAGGGGATTCAATGCGCTGAAAGTTGGGAGCCTGGAACGCACATCGTTCAAAAAGGTGAAAATCTTAGGGCTATTGCACGCACCTACAATGTGACGGAGCAGCAAATGGTCAAGTGGAATAAAATTCAAAACCCCGATCGAATCGAAATTTGCCAAAAGTTGTGGCTCAAGCAGCCTCCTGTCAAATCCGCTACCAGCAGCAGCGCTGCGAGCAAAGGGGTAAAAGCACAAACCCCATCCGCCCCAGCAACGTCTGGTAAAACGGTTAAGCCACAGGGTACTGTGAAACCACAAGGGGTTGTGCAAACCCAGAAAGGCCCCCAGAAAACTCAAACAACTAAGGCTTTGGACCCAAATCGTCCACTGGCGTATTCAGATGGACCGGCAGATGAATCTGACTATCAATATTTTGAGTCTGAAAAACCTGCCAAAAGTACTGGGCCCAGGATACACACCGTGCATCGTGGCGAATACCTGTATAAAATAGCCAAAATGTACAGCTGCCCGGAAGAGTGCATTCGAATTGCCAACGCCATGCCGCTTGAAGGCGACGAGCCGCTGACCATTGGTCAAGAACTGATTATTCCCGAATGCACTTGTGTGGTGGATGGCAAGGTGATTAAAAAATCCCCAGCTCCAACGCCTGCCAAAACCTCTACGGTTAAAAAACAAGGCACCACGGAAAAGCAGCCATATTCACCGGTAAAAAAGCCACGTGCCAGCATTCTCGATGACGAAAGTCCAGTGGTGTATGGATATGAGGAAGAAACACCAGCACCAGAACGGGTTACAAAATCCAATCTGTGGGAAGAGTCTTCCTTGTACGACGATGAAAGCACCCGTACCAACGATAAAAAGACCACCACCTCCACTCGAAAAAAAGGAGAAACCACGCCTAAAGTGCCCCTTTTTAGAGAACACCATGTCAAGCAGGGCGAAAACCTAAAGTCAATTGCCGTAAAATATCGGGTAGATGCATCGGAACTCTCCCAGGTAAACGGTCTTGACCCGAAGGAAGCGTTGACCCCTGGAAAGCTGATTTTGATTCCGATTGAAGAGGACAACGAATAATTCAATATTCGTTAAGATTGATTACGCAGCGGGTTTGGCCATTGGCCAAACCCGCTGTTTTTTTAAGGGAAGCCTGACAGGGTAGCTAAAAAAATGACTTGTAACTAGCTGATAATCAATTGATTTGAAAATTGATAACATTTTAATGTACACGAATGGCACGACTTTTGGCATTATAGGATTGTCGCAACAAAACCGATAGCGACCCTCCCATTATGAAAAAGAATAAAACTTTGGTAACCGTCTTTGCTTTGGCATTTCACCTTGTCCTTCTTTTTTGGGCATTCCAGCAAATGAACTAATTGTCCAACACATAAAAAAAGGGGGGCGACCACACGGTCGCCCCCCTTTTTTATTTCCCGATACTCCATAAGGAAAGTCGAAGTGAAAGTTTATCGCGCACCATTTTGCCTACAATGTTGTCGTATCGACCATTTTCCACGTGATGGAGATTGTTAAGCCCGTGGGAATAGACAAATGCAGGTTGGAGTCGCCAACGCCCCAGCTTGATTTCAGCTCCCAAGCCAAGGTCGAGTGCAAAGCGTTCAGGTGCGATATTCAACAAATCCGATGGAGTCTCCGCAAAATTCCAGCTGAACCGTCCGCCAAAAATAATACAACCGTGCAGGGGAAAATCGCTCCGGCGACGGTTGGTGGCCACAAAATGCAAGGGGAGCTCGGCATCGAGGAAACGAAATTTCTGGCCACCTTCTGCCCTGAAATTAACCTGGTTACGAACATAGGAGACATTCAAGGCGGGTTGAAAAAATATCCCGTTCCAGAGCTGTTTTCGGGCCAGGAACCCGATGGAACTACCCATGCCCAGTCGACCGGGTTGTACGGCAGATTCTTCAGGCTCCCGGGTGTCCAAGGGCTGTACACCAAGCGATTGGGTCTCCAGTCCAGCAAAAAAACCGAATACAAAGCGTTCGTTTTCTTTGCTTTGTGCAAAAATTTGGACACCAGAGAACAACAGAAACAGTAAAAAGAGGTGTTTCATTCCATCAAGACCAAACAAGGGTGAGTTTTGTAATAACCATTGACCAAGATCGAATGACCTATGCCAAACAAGCCATTGACCTTCCTTCCCATGACACTAATTCGCTCCGGTGGGTTGCCTTTGCAAGCCTGGGAACCGCTATCTGGTGGGGTGCCGGATTGGGATGTGCTGGAAAAATCCGAACAACTTGCGTCTGAACGATTGCTTCGTGCTTTTGATGAAGCATTGACCAATATTTCGGAAATACCCTTGCGAACGATTGTTTACAATGCCCGAAAAGCTTTTTTTCAACGACGAAAACTGCCCTCCCCAAGTGTTGAGGCCAGCATACAGGCATCGGCAAATTTGGCACCACTACTTGATTGTATTGCGGTTTTAAAGCAAGCTCGGCTCGAAAAACAACGCGCGGAGTCTATCTTTGAACAAAACCTGGAAGCCAATTATAAGGTCCTTCAAGGCCTAGCGCTCGATGAGGCATTTCACCGTGCGTTGCTTTTTACCAGTCATGATTTATTGGCCAGCCTCCCGTCGTTTGCGGGGAAAGCCTACCCGTTTTTTGACAAAAAAGACCGAAGGACGGCACTTTCCGCGCTTCAATACCTCACGCGGATGGTATTCAAAACGT
>JALHPW010000584.1 GCA_022842255.1 Saprospiraceae bacterium
CGTCCACAAAATTTGCATGAATACCACTGCCCCCAACATGGTGAGCAGCACAAATGCCAAAAAGTTGCGGTCGCGATAGGGCGAAATACTTATGGCGGGTTTGGCGTCAAGAGTCTCTGTGGTTTCTTCTATGGGCTGCTCAGCTTTTTTGGGGATAAGCCAAAGCAAGGTCAGGGCAGCTGCAATGCAGGTCAACCCGTCCACCCAAAAGAGCCATTCCCATCCAAATGCTACGAGCATCCCGCCAAAAGCAGGTGCGAGGGTCCAACCGAGATTTACGGCCATTCTATATAAAGAAATCGAACGTGTACGGGTTTCAGGCTCACAATGCCGTGCCATTGCGACAGAGTTGGCTGGCCTGAAAATTTCGGACGAAAAGCTCATGGCAAAGACCGCGGCACCCATCATCCAAATATCTTGCACCAGCATCATCAACAATAAGATTACGCCGTTGAACAATAAGCTCCAGAACTGTACCGGGTAATAACCGAAGCGGTCGGTCAATTTGCCCCCCACAAAGGCCCCACTAAGTGCGCCTACCCCAAAGCAAGTCATCACATATCCGGCCTCTTCAAGCGGGAAACCCAGTTTTTTGGTCATGTACAAGGCCAAAAACGAAATGACGAATGCGCCGCAGCGGTTGACAAGACTAACAATGGAGATGTACCAAATAACACGGGGAATGCCTCGATACGACTCGAGCCAATGGGTATAAAATCTTTGTAACATAGCAGGAAGGTTAGTCTTGTTTAAAGCGGAATGCAGCAAAGAAGGTTTCAGCTCCGGCAAATTTTTTTTAAAAAAATCCTGAATTGGGCAAATAAAAAGCGCCGACTGCTTTTCAGCAGCCGACGCTGTTCATACAATAGAATGGATTGCTAATGTTGATTGGTTAGTTGCCCCGATGTATCGGGCTCAAATCGAGGGCAAACATCGATACTTCATTTGTAAGTGCAAACTTTTTTTCACCCAAATCTACCGAATTGGTTGCAAAGGCTGACGGATAAGCTTCCATAGATTCGACCATTTTTGCATATCTACCACCATCGCGGTACGATCGTGCATGGGAAAATACCCAGTGCGTTGGATGCTGCCTTGATACTGTTGCAGGCAAATCTGAGCCAGGCGTATCAAGTAACCTAGGATTGCTATAGCGGTTTCGATTTGTTGGGCAGGGAACGGGATTTGGCGAAATGCTTGCTGGGCGACCCTGGCTTGGGCCTCAAATTTAGCCACCAGGCGGTCTAAATCGTTTAATTTGGCGAAATAGATGGGTACGGTGATAGCCCCGGTCTGCTGATCGTGCCAAAGGTCAAAAAGGTCGTCCACAAATTGGGTCAGATGCCCAAACTGGAACAAGGCGGTTGCTTCTGCTTCTGAAATTGGATTTTCCAAAACACTTCGAAAAAGCAAGACCGATGCTCCGCCCTTCTCTGCAGTGATACCTTCCAAGGTATTAATGTTGATCGCAGCCTCGTTCGGGAGTGTGGTTTCCACCTTAAACACGCGGAATAAATATTCTTGAAAGGGTTGCAACTGGTAAGCCGATAAATTCCGCTCTATGTTGCGCAACAAGTGCAAGGCCAAGCCACGCGGGTCGGCCGTTTGCCCAAAAATATCTGGACCCTCGAGCTGGCCAAAATTGGAGGGCGCCGTCTTGCGGAAAACCTCAACAAGGTCGTCGAATATTGCGGCAAGTGTAGATAAGTTGCTAAAAAGATACCATTCCTGCTTGGACAGCGACTGGTTCCGAAGGCTGCTCATCAAGGTGGCCAGGTAGCTGGCGCCATAAAAGTAATGTCGCTGGCGCGCGCGCTCCGTGGCGCTCAGCACAAGGTCTTTGGGTAAATCCAGCGCATGTGACACATGAAACCGATATTGCCAGGCGGCGCGGCTAAAAGTGCAAACAAGCCAATTGGTGGCACCGGGGCGAGCACCCTTTGTAAACAACAATGGTTGGAAGATTAGCCGATTACCGAGCGGTCTTTTGCCAAGTGTTGTGCGTACATCATGGCTGCGCCTGCAAGCGCCAGGTCTTTAAACAACAAAAATTGGGCACTGATGCTGCCGGCCATTGCACCAGGCATGTGCACGAGCAGCACCATCGACAACAAGTAAATCGCCAAAAGCGTACAGGCAAGTTTGTCATATTTGCCTATCAACATACTGATGGATGCGGCCACCAAACCGGCCCCTCCCACGAGCACCCAGGCTGTTGGGGCAGGCATATAGGTTGGCACAAAAGTTTCGACCATGGTTTTGGTGCTCAAAAAATTGATGAGGCCCAACACCGCAAAAGGAATGGTAAAAAGCCAGCGCCCGAGGGATAAAAAAGCATTCATGCAGTAGGTACGTTTTGAATTGAGTATAGAAGTGCCTGCTTAAGGCAATATCATTGGCGAAAGTAACAGAGATGTTTTCACCTAAAACCTATTTGTGCTGAATTTTTTCAGAACACGTGTGAAAGTTTTGTTTGTTGCGGCACTTGTAAAAAAAGAATCCCCCGCTCGCAGTACGAACGGGGGATTTATAGCAGTTAACCGCATGGGTCAACCTTGATAATTTGCAAATTAGGCTTTTTCCTTCTTCACTTTGGCTGGCTTCTCCGCAGCAGGAGTAGGTGCCTGAACGGCTTTGCCGCTGATGTACTCTTCTTTGGTGAAATCTACCACCAACGCCGAAGCAATGAAAATGGAAGAATAAGTACCAAAAAGTACCCCAATCAACATACCAAAGGCAAAACCTTTGATGGCGCCACCGCCAAAGATGAACAGCAACAACACCACAATAAATACGGTACCCGAGGTAATCAGGGTACGGCTCAAGGTGGTATTGATGGCCATGTTGAATACTTCCTCTTTTTTGCGACCGGCAAAAATCCCCATGAACTCACGAATACGGTCGTATACGATAACCGTATCGTTCACAGAGAAACCAATCACTGTCAAGATACAAGCAATAATGGCTTGGTCAATCTCCAGGGAGAAAGGCACCAGGCCATGCAACAAAGAGAAAAAGGACAACATGATCAACGCGTCGTGCGCCAACGAAAGCACCGCACCCAGCGAGAATTGCCAACGGCGGAAACGAATCAACAGGAACAAGAAAATCAGGCTTAATGCCCAAATTCCAGCTTGGAAAGACGAGTTGCGAATGTCGTCCGCAACGGTAGCGCTTACCTGGCTCGAGGAGACGATATGCGTGCCAGAACTGCTGGTATTTTTGAAGGACTCAAGATCGGATGGAACTCCTGCGGCTACAAGACCTTCGTGCAGCTTGGCTGCAACCCGGTTTACTACGTCACCACCTTGCTCATCAATGAGGTAAGAGGTCGTGATATTGTAGGTGTTTGCGGTGTTTACTGCTTTGATAACGGGATTGCCACCGAAAGCAGTGGTAAGAGGAGCACGCAATTGCTC
Organism: Saprospiraceae bacterium; assembly: GCA_022842255.1. GTDB lineage: Bacteria > Bacteroidota > Bacteroidia > Chitinophagales > Saprospiraceae > M3007. Next base: position 3,420 of record JALHPW010000584.1, read on the forward strand.
GATTTCCACGGGTTTGTCAAACTGTACGTTGAAGGAGTAGCCCCCTTTGAAATCTACGCCCAATTCGAAGCCCCGCGTAAAGAAAGAGCCAAGGCCGATG
>JALHPW010000585.1 GCA_022842255.1 Saprospiraceae bacterium
ACAAATGTTATTTGAAAATGCCATCAAACACAATGTAATTTCCGTGGAAAAGCCACTTTGCATCGAGGTGTTTGCTGAAAATGGTCACCTGATCATTCGCAACAACCTGCAAAAGAAAAACCAGGTGATGGACTCCACCGGGGTTGGGTTGCAAAACATCCAGGACCGCTACCGAATGCTGACCAACAAATCGGTCGAAATCATCGCCTCCCAGCAATATTTCACGGTAGCCCTTCCCGTCATTACCCTAGCAGAAAACGAACTCCCCGTAACCCAATCGTTCATAGTTCATAGTTAATCGTTCATCGTTCAATGAAAACCCTGGTTATAGAAGACGAAATCCCGGCAGCGCGCCGACTGAGCAAGATGGTTACGGCTGCCCGCCCGGCTGCCAACATCCTCGATACCCTGGATTCTGTGGAAGGGGCCGTGCGTTGGCTGCGGACCTTCCCGATGCCGGATTTGATTTTTATGGACATCCAAATTGCGGATGGCCTCAGTTTCGATATTTTCAAACAGGTGGACATTACCGCTCCGGTGGTGTTTACCACGGCTTTCGACCAATATGCGGTGCAAGCATTCAAGGTCAGTGCGGTGGATTACCTGCTCAAACCCATTGACCCGAAAGACCTGGAAATCGCCTTGCAAAAGTTTGACAATCAACGGTTTAAACACAATAAGCTGGACATTGAGGCACTCTCCAGTTTGTTGAAAAAAGATGCCTTCAAAGATCGTTTTTTGGTAAAAAGTGGCCAACAACTCTTGTTTTTATTGGCCACAGAAATTGCCTTTTTTCGTTCCTCCGATGGCTTGACGCAGGCATACACCTTTGGCGGGAAGAAGTATTTTGTGGAAAACACCCTGGAAGAATTGGAACAGCTGCTCAACCCACGCGAATTTTTCCGCATCAGCCGAAGTCTAACCGTGCGGCTCAATGCCATTCAAAAAATCCATCCACACTTGAACGGGCGCCTCAAGCTCGAGTTGAATCCTACTACTACGGAAGAGATATTTGTGAGCCGGGAGCGATCTGGAGAGTTTAAGACCTGGCTTGGGGGTTGATTTTGAAAAAATGCGTGCACAATTTCGCGCATTTTTCAAATCTTGTCGCCCAATCATGTCAACAATCAAATCTCCTTCGCGCTTAGCATTTTGGATTTGCGCAGCCTTGCTCTTGGCTGCTGCTGTTTTTTATTACCCAAAATGGAACAAGCCACAATCTGAAGCTACCATTAGCTGGGACGTTTCCGGGTACTATCTTTATTTGCCGGGCGCCTTGATTTACAAGGACTTAAAGCAATTAAGCTGGTGGGAAGGCATTGACAAAAAATACCGTCCGGGCCCTGGCATGGGCCAGGCATTCCAGCACAGCTCAGGCAATTGGGTCATGAAGTACCCAATGGGGCAAGCGCTCCAGTTTTTGCCTTGGTTTGGGGCTGCACACCTCTTGGCAGAGCTATTGGGATATCCCGCAGACGGGTTTTCCAAACCGTACCAGGTAGCCATCAGTTTGGGGAGCTTGCTGGTGGCCTTGCTGGGACTATGGTTCTTGCGGCGGGTATTGAAGGAGTATTTTTCGGACAATGTGGTAGCAGCCATTTTGGTTTGTATTGTTTTTGGCTCCAATTATCTGGAATACGCCAGTATCACGGGCGCCATGACGCACAACTGGCTGTTTACGCTTTATTCCATTCTGATTTTCAGCACGATACAGTTTTACCGCCGCCCCACTTTTGGCTGGGCTGCGTTGATTGGCATCCTGGTGGGTTGGGCAACGATTACTCGTCCGACCGAAATCATCGCGGCCATTATCCCGGTTTTTTGGGGGATTAATTCCTGGTCTGGATTAAAGTCCAGGGTTACTTTTTTGACCCAAAATTTCCCCAAAATCACCCTTGCGGGCATTTGCGCTGGGGCCATGATATTCCTCCAATTGGCCTATTGGAAATACGCGACCGGCGAGTGGATTGTGTACAGTTACCAAGACCAGACTTTTACCTGGTTCCCGCCGCATATCGAGGATGTGCTTTGGAGTGCCCGGGCAGGTTGGTTGGTGTATTCGCCCATGATGCTGTTTGCGGTGATTGGTCTTTTTATGCTGCGCAAACAGTTGCCCCTTTTGTTCCCCACCGCCTTTGGCTTTTGTATGGTGGCGTTGTACATCACATCGGCCTGGGATATTTGGTGGTACGGGGGTAGTTTGGGGCAACGTGCCATGGTGCAGGCCTATCCATTGTGGGCTTTTGGTCTGGGCGCGTTCATTGTTTGGGCCAAAGGGCTTCCCAAAATGGCGGGTTTTGTCTTTTTGGTACTGGCCTCGTTTTGTATTTATCTGAACCTTTGGTGGAGCCATCAGGCGCACCGGGGCGGGCTTTTTGTCAGCGAACAAATGACGCGGGCCTATATGCTCAAAGTGTTGGGACGGTTTGAAAAAAATCCGGATCATTTAAAATTCCTCGACAACCGGGACGAGTTCAAGGGCACGGAACGGCAAAACCTTCGAGAAATCCTTTTTCTTGATTTTGAGCAAGATACAACAGCTCTGGCGACTACCGATGCACCGATTTCGGGCACTAAATCCTTGATGCTGAGCAGTGGAAAAGAGTATTCGCCGGGGTATGTACTGCCGATAAAGAACGGGGAAGCAAAATGGCTGCGCGCATCCTGTGTTTTTCGCTGCGACCCAAAAGAATGGGAGACCTGGCGGATGACCCATTTGATAGTTCGGTTCTGGAAAGACGATAAGGTTTTGAAAGAAGGGTTTGTTCGACTTCAACGCCTTGTAGAAGGCTCGGAGACCAAGTCGATTTTCTTTGACACGAAGGTGCCGCAAAAGTCCTTTGACCGGGTTACGGTGTTCTTTTGGAACCCTGGAAGCGATAAAAACATTCGCTTGGACGACTTGCGGGTGGAGGCTTTTGATTGAATTATTACCTTTGCGCGCCCTACCCTATCCATAATTCCTGATTGTGCATGTACAAACGCTCTCCGTTTGTCGGCTTCTGGTCGGCAAACGGCTCAGTATTTGTAGGGATATTTTTTACTCATCATTAAAACACAAACACTATGTGCGGTTTTATCGGACAATTTGGCTCGAATGGCAATGCCGGCCAGTTACGCGAGCAAGTGCTTGGAATGTCAAAAAAACTTCGGCACCGTGGACCGGATTGGAGTGGCATTTTTTCCTGCGACCAAGCAATTCTTTCCCACGAACGTTTGGCCATTGTGGACCCTGCCTCGGGCGGCCAACCACTTTTTACGCTGGACAGGAAATTGGCCTTGGCTGTAAATGGCGAAATTTACAACCATCGCAGCCTGCGCAAACAATTTGAAGGAAGGTATGAATACCAAACCGAGTCTGACTGTGAGGTTATCCTATCCCTGTACCGGGAAAAAGGCAAAAACTTCCTGGAAGAGCTAAACGGGATTTTTGCATTTGCCTTGTACGATATCGAGGCCAATAGCTACCTGATTGCGCGCGACCACATGGGGATTATACCGCTGTACATGGGCTGGG
>JALHPW010000586.1 GCA_022842255.1 Saprospiraceae bacterium
GTATGCGCTAGATTATGAATCGGCCTGCCAGCGCTTGCACTCGGCGGCTTCCTTGGGTGGTTTTCTGTTGTGGCTCAACCAATTGGCCGACAATGACCTGGACGCCCAGGGTTCGGGGGAAACCGACGACGCGGTAAAAGTGCTCACTTACCACCGATCCAAGGGCCTGGAATACCCGCTCACGATTTGTCATGCGTTGGAGCAAAATTTGAAGGAACAAATTTGGGGGCTCAACCTGGTGAGCGAACTGGAAACGCCCGATTTGGACAATATTTTGGGGAACCGCTGGTTGCGTTTTTGGGTGAACCCGTATGCCGACCAATTGCGCAATACCCCCCTGGAAGAAGCGCTTTTGCAAACGCCGGAATGGTTTGCCGCCCACCGCACCGCACTGGAAGAGGAGGCTCGTTTGCTGTATGTTGGGCTCACACGCGCCAGGGATTATCTTGTTTTTCCAACGACAGGTAAGGGCACTGGCTGGTTGAACCGCGTTTTCAGCCACGGCGACGAAAGCATTCCCACACTCGACCCCAATTCCGACGAAACCCCGTTTTACCATGCAGGAATGCCCCTGACGATTGAAACCGAAATCATTTACAAACCCAAGGATTTCCCCGAAACCCTGCCCGATGAAGCGCCAATACGGTACCACGCAGCCCGGCAAGGCAAATCACCGCAGACGCGCCCACCTCTGATCATTGATGTCCAGCTCGAACCACCCGTTGGTTTTCAGCCCGCTTGGGGCGAACCGCAGGCTTGGGGCAGCTGGCTGGAGTTCAAGGGCGACTACCTCCCGGCCTTGGGCAAGGCAGCTACTGCTTTTATGATTGCCGACGACCCCTCGCTTGCGCACTCGCTGCGGCTGAGTCTGGCCGCTAAACAATTGCAAATCCGGGGGGTATCGGCCATGGTTTCAGCGGAACATTTGCTTCGGCAATCAGAAGCCTTGCGGACCTTTTTGGTGCAAAAATTCCAGCCGAAAAAGGTGTTGGGGAAATATGCGATAGAGGGTTTGATTGCCAAAACATCTGAGGGGAAAAGCAGATTGTTAAAACTAGAAGCCGATTTGTACCTTGAAACAGAACAGGGAATTGTGGTTGTCGCCTTTGCACCCTTTGCCGAGGGCATGAAAAAATGGAAACAACAGGCACTTACAGTCGAGAACAGGCTGGCTTGGTGGCGGGAAATGAAAAAGCGGTCTGGGGTGACGGTGCGGTGCTGGGTTGTGTTTCCGATGGAAGGCCAGGGCGTCGAATTGGGGGGATAGTGCATCTATTCCTAGAGTCATAATTGGGCGGAAACTCACCGGGCGACTGACAGTCACCCGGTGAGTTTCCGCCCAAACCAATAAAAACCAAATCTAAAGTAAATTGCCATGATAAAAAGTACCTTTTGCTTCTTGTTGTTGGCCGGGTTCGTGCATGCGCAGCCATGCCATTTGGTGAAAGACATCCATCTTGGGGGCTCATCCGCCCCTTCTGGGTTCGCGCAAATGCAGGATCGGGTATATTTCTGGGGCACTTCCGGGAATGGAGAGCGACAACTTTGGTCCTCCGACGGTAGTTCCAATTCAACGATCCAGGTCACCAATCTGGCAACCACCTCCAATGGAACGAATTCGCCCACCTTGGTCATTAAGGATAGTTTGCTCATCTTTTATTCTTTTACCTGGCCAACAGGCAATGAACTTTGGCGCTCAAACGGAAGCTTTGGTTCTGAAACCATGATCACGGATTTAAACCCGGGTACCAATGGCAGCATATCGATGTTTGGCCGAAGCGATGGAAAATATACTTATTTTATCGGTGGTGGCGGCTTGCAAAATAGCCTTTACAGAACGGACGGTACCGAAGCGGGCACCCTTTTATTGAAACAGGGCATCAATGGGTTTAGCAGGCTTGTCATGTTGGGTGGGAACGCCTATTTCAAGGTGTATTTTCAGGGAGATACCTGGTTGTTAAAAACGGATGGCACGGTAGCGGGCACCGCTATTCTGACTAAAATTCAACTTCAAAACGTGACCACTATACCAGACAATCTGGTGGTTTTGAACGGTGCACTTTACTTTTTGAAGGAGCACGACGACGACAGTTGGGGACTTTGGAAAACGGATGGGACCCAAGCGGGCACTGAAATGCAGGTATCCCTGAACCCTCCGGCGGTTGGCAACCCGCACTCGCTTACCCTGGTCAACAATCGTTTGTTTTGGATAGGGAATGATGGAACCGGAAGTAAATTAATGGTTTCCGATGGGACGCAAAACGGGACCAGTGTGGTGACGGAAATCGATCCTGCGGGGTCAATTACCGGCATTGCCGATATGATTGGTTTAGGAAACCATCTGATTTTCAGTGGTCGGGACCCAAACTACGGCTGGGAACTATGGATTTCGGATGGAACCTTGAATGGAACGCATTTATTGAAGGACATTGAGCCTTGGGGAGAATCCTCCCCGAGTTTTCGATTTAACAATGCAGTGGTAATGGATTCCCTCCTGTTTTTCATAGCAACCACCAACGATTTTGGCAAGGAGCTTTGGCAGACGGACGGCACGGCGAATGGAACCTTCATGGTACAGGATATTTGTGCCGGGCCTTGCAGTGCAGAGCCATCCAATCTTTTAGCAGATGCACAGAACCGTTTCTTTTTCAGGGCTTTTACGACCGAATGGGGAACGGAACCCTGGGTGTATGACCCTTTGAACACGTCGCTTGCAGACCCTGTCAGGAAAGACACTCCTTTTATCCTGTATCCGAATCCGACAAGCAGGCAGAATCTAGTCCATCTGGCTTGGGAGCAAGATTGGTCGCCCGAAAAGGTGGAAGTCCTTGATTTTCAAGGGCGGGTATTGGCTTCCATGCAGTTGTTGGTCGATCAAAAGGGGGCCACCATTGCATTGCCAGAGTTGCCCATTGGGGTGTATTTGCTGAAAATTTACGATGACGCGGGGGGCGTTATTGGTTTGGAGAAGTTGGTGGTTTTATGAATGGTTGGGAGCCTAACCTACCATCTGGCTCTCCGATTTAGTACGCGATATCAAAACCAACACGACGCTTTTCATCAATGAAAACCAATTCATGCCATTCAAATTTGCGTGGCAAGAAGGATTTGGCGCATTCCGTTATGCCCACTTACAAATAGATTCCATGAAATATATCCTCATAATTCTGGCCATAGCCGCTTGTCAATCTCCACAAGCGCCTGAAAATCAAAATGTTATTATCCTAAAAACACCAAAATTAGCTCCAATAAACAGAGACTCCATCCCCTGCCCTGAAACCATGTTTGAAAACCCAACAGATACCATTCCCCCCAATCTTTATGCCCCCAAAACCCGATACGATTTTTGTGGTTGGTTGATGCCCGAAGATACCATTACCCCGAACGGAAATTTTATCAACTACCTGATTTCCAATGATACCTGTTGCCGTGCTTACCTTTATTTGTCCTGGGGAAACAAACAAATCCGGTGCCTTGAAAATTTGGGGCCGCTACGCATATTTCATCCCAAAA
>JALHPW010000587.1:0-1887 GCA_022842255.1 Saprospiraceae bacterium
GCGGCGTTGAACCGGGCGCAAGAATTGGGAAAATGAACGTCCGGCAATTCGGATATCATTCAGATCGTAAAATTTTCGAGGATCTTGCGTTTTGATTTGGAAATTCGCCCCCACCCGTCATACATTCGGGGCAAACTAATTCCGTTTCACAAAACATAAATTATTGACGGCCTATGATGAACGAACTGGTACAATCGCACATGACGAAAGATGTCGTCACCCTAAATCCAGACAACACACTGGGAGAAGTTCGTGAAATTTTGCTATCCAAACACATTCACCATATCCCGATTGTAGAAGGCAAAAAGTTAGTGGGCATGGTTACCTCTTGGGATATTTTCAAACTGGGAAAATCCGTCGAAGAGTATCAAAACATGAAGGTCAGTGAAATCATGACCCGCCGTGTGGCCACCCTCGACCCTGACCAACACTTGGGGGCCGTGGCTGATGTACTGACCCGCCACCTTTTCCACGCAGTGCCTATCGTGAACGATGACCATGAACTTTTGGGCATTGTGACCAGCACGGACATCATTCGCTACGAGCACACGAAGGAGTATCCTGAGAATTTGGAAAAGTTTATTGAGGAGAATATGTGATGTAGGATGTATGATGTGTGATGTATGAATTAAGACGTGTGGTGCATGAACAATTCCGGTGCTTTGGCTATTCAAGAGCAACTCGGTTAAGTTCATACCTCATAGTTCATACATCATACATCACCAATGTCGGTATATTCACTAAAACGTGTTCAACGCCTCCCTATTTCCATGGAGCGCGCGTGGGATTTTTTTTCTAACCCCATGAATTTGAAGGAGATAACGCCCGCTCAAATGGGCTTCAATGTTACCTCCGACCCAGACTTTTCTGCCCGCAAAATGTACGCAGGCCAAGTCATTACCTACACCGTCAAACCCTTGTTGGGCATCCCTTTGTTCTGGATGACGGAAATTACGCATGTCCAGGAAGGTCAGTTTTTTGTGGACGAGCAACGGGTCGGTCCTTACAGCCTGTGGCATCACCAACACCATTTCAAAGCCATTCCCGGAGGGGTCGAGATGACCGACCTGGTCCATTACCGTGTGCCATTGGGCTGGCTCGGCGATTTTGCCAATTGGCTCTTCGTAAGCCGCCAGCTCAAAGGGATTTTTGATTACCGATGGAATAAGTTGGAGGAGGTTTTAGGAAAGATGAACTAGGGGGGTATTGGTTGATTGGTTATTGGTTTGGAATCAGGCTTGCAAATCACCAGTAAACCAATAACCAATCAATACCGCTCTTTCCCCCGGCGTTTGATGCGATGCAATACCGCTCGAACCACAATCCAAATATGCGCAAAAAAGGTGGGCAACAACCCAAAATGATGGCGCATTACGTCAAAACGGTTGCGAAGGCTCTGTTGATGGCGCTTTTTGGAAAGCCCTCCCATCAAATAATCCGTGACGATACCACCAACATGGACGTTTTCTCGACTTTTTTTGAGGATTTCTATACACCAATCGTAATCGGCACAAAGTTCGGCTGCGGCTCGGTACTCGGGCGCCAACACCCGACGGGGCAGAAACGACTGGTGGACCACCAACATCCCTTGCCGGTAATCTTTCCAATGCAAATGCTCGGGCACTTGGCGGGTACTGAGTTCGCTCATGGTGCCGTGTGGCGTTCTGGCATCGTCGACAAGTAGGGTTTCGCCGTATAATACGTCTGTTTGGGAAGTCGCCAGACTGGCCATTTTTGCCAGTGTATCGGGCGCATGAAGCCAGTCGCCGGCATTGAGAAATTGGACAAAATCGCCAGAAGCCATGCGAAGGCCTTTATTCATGGCATCGTACAAGCCCCTGTCAGGTTCTGATATCCAACGCAGGTTGGGCATTTTTTCAGCAAATT
>JALHPW010000587.1:1897-3498 GCA_022842255.1 Saprospiraceae bacterium
GGAGGCGCCGTCCACCACAATATACTCAACGTGCGGATATGTTTGCCTAAACACACTTTCCATGGTCCCTCTGATCAGGCTTTCACCGTTGTACACCACAGTGATAATGGAAAAGACGATTGGCACTTGAGGGTCAATGGAAGTAGCTTGTTGTTGCAAGGTTTAGATTTTTTTCTGTCGCAAAAGTAGGAACGTTGAACCTTTGCGCATTCAACTACCTGATAACATGCAAAAACTTCTGATTGGTCTGTGTTTCATTTTTATTCAACAACCCGTTTTTGCCCAAAAAACCTATAAATTTTGGGTCGAATTCAAGGACAAACACAACTCTCCATATTGCACCTGCCGTCCCACGGAATTCCTTTCCGCTCGCGCGCTCGAGCGGCGGGCCCGGGCGGGCATCGAGGTGCTTGAAAACGATTTGCCGGTCAACCCCGACTATGTGAATCAGCTGAAAAGCAAGGGCGTACAAATCCACAGCACCTCTCGCTGGCTCAACGCAGCGGCAATCATGTCAGATTCCGCAGGAATCGTCGGACTTGAAAAACTGCCTTTTGTAAAATCACTCCGTTACCTCGGACCTCATTTAAAGTACCGCAACCCGCCAAACCGCCCGGCCAAACAACGGGCACCCTTGAAAGAAGCCCCCGCCATTCAAGGCAATGACATTCCACGCTGGGGGTACGCGGGACAGCAGAACCAGTTGCTCGGAATTCCGGTGTTGCACCTGGCCGGACACCGGGGTGCGGGAATTTGGGTAGCCGTCATGGATGGTGGGTTCACCAACGTTGATACCATTCCTATGTTCGACAGCGTGGGACTCCAGGGACGGCTTTTCCCGGGCTGGGACTTTGTGGAACGCGACGCAGGGGTTTTCGAGGCGGCCCAACATGGTACCTCGGTATTGTCGGTGATGGCCTCCAACCTGCCCCAGTATTTTGTCGGTACCGCTCCGGATGCCACCTATTTTTTGCTCAAAACGGAGGATACCGGTGGCGAATTCCCCATTGAGGAGGTAAACTGGGTGACTGGGGCCGAGTGGGCTGACAGCATTGGGGTGGATATTGTGAACGCATCCCTGGGCTATACCAGCTTCAACGACAACCGGTTGAGCCACGTTTACCTGGATTTGGACGGACGCACGGCCATCGGCTCCAATGGGGCGGCCATTGCGGCTACCAAAGGCATGATTATATGCAACAGTGCTGGCAATGAAGGCGATGGGGATTGGCATTTTATCGGGGTGCCTGCAGATGCGCCCGGAATTATAGCTGTCGGTGCTGTCAGCCTCGATGGGGAACGGGCCTTGTTTAGTTCATTTGGTCCGACAGCAGATGGGCGTATCAAACCAGAACTGGTGGCGCCGGGCGATCAAGTGGTGGTAGCGGGCAACGTGGGCATCGCGTTGGGGCTGTCTAGCGGCACTTCCCTGGCATCCCCTATGTTGGCGGGTGCATTGGCTTCACTTTGGAGCGCTTTCCCGGACAAGACGGCGGAGGAGATTTTCCGGTCTCAGGAGATGAGCACGCGGAAAGCCCGCAGCGTCGCCACTGAGGCCGAGATCAAGCTGCTCGGCGAAGAGAAGCGCCGGTTGCAGACCA
>JALHPW010000588.1 GCA_022842255.1 Saprospiraceae bacterium
GCCGCTGTTTTGCAGTCCAGTAGCAGGCCCTGGGAAAAATCGGGGTTCGTGACCATTTTGGACAAGCAGAACCGGGTGGTTTCCAATCTGGCTGGCTCAACCCCGACTTATGATGGGAAAACGCCCAAAGAAATGTATCAAACCATCCAGGCATTTCAGTATCCGCACGACGTCTGCGTGGATGATGAGGAAAACCTCTATGTAGCGCAATGGAATTCCGGCAAAACATACCCCTACAAATTATCGCCAGTATGAAAAAGCAAGTTTTAGTGGCCCTGCTTTGGGTTTTTGTACTGAGCGCATTGGCTGCCCAGGATACTTTCCAGCTCGCCCCACCCTATCTGCGCTACAACTCGGTCTTTTTTAAAAAAGAAGCCCGTGTTTCAATAGAATTTGACCAGGCAGGCACTCAAATCCATTACACCTTGAGCGGTCTGGAACCCACGGAAAATGACCCCGTTTACAAAAAGCCCCTTCGTTTGAAAAAGGAGTGGAACATGTTGAAAGTCAAAGCTTTTGGCAAAGGTTTTCGCCCTTCGGAAACCGTAAAAGTGACGTTTTTCAAACAAAAATATGCTATCCAAAAAATCCAGACTACCAAGCCAAACGATCGATACCCCGGCGAAGGGCCCAACACCTTGATTGATGGAAAAGGTGGAATAATGAATTTGAACAGCAGTACCTGGATGGGGTTTGATCAGGATACGGTTACGGTGGTGCTGACTTTGGACAAGCCCAGAATGGTGCAGCGGGGAATGATTCACGTCCTGGAACATCAAGCTGCCTGGGTATTTCCACCTACTTGGATTGAAACCTGCTTTTGGGATGAAGACGCGAAAGATTGGGGCGTACCATACGACCAGCCCAATCGAGTGGTTGAGCCGGATAGTCGAATCGCGGGCAAATCGCTTTGGCTCGGGTTCCTTGAAAGTGGCAAACGCACCCAAAAAATCAGGATAAAATTAGTGCCGCTTGAGTCCATCCCGGACTGGCACCCTGGCAAGGGAAAACGCGCCTGGATATTTATTGACGAGATAATGCTGTATTAAATGAACCGAATTGCTTGGTCTGCCGCACGCTACAACCTTTGTTTTGCACTGAACTGCCTTTTGCTGTTTTTGGTCCTGTTTGGGGCGAAAATGGAAGTCCCTGGACTGTTGCAAGTGGCAGGAAGGATGCACCCATTGGTGCTGCATTTTCCCATTGTGTTATTGGTGCTTGCAGTCCTTTGGGAAATTGGGACCAGTCGTTCCGAAGACCCCATGTTGCGCCATATTGGCGACACCCTGCTGCTTTCAACAGCTACGACCGCGGTGTTGGCCGCTTTGATGGGCCTGTTTCTTTCGAAAGAGGGCGGCTATGATGAAAAAACCTTGTTTTGGCACCAATGGAGCGGTGTTTTAGTCTCTTTCTTAGCATGGGGATGGTATGCGTTTCGGTCGTTTTTGCGGGAAAAAAAGGGAGCTGCTTGGCTCGTCTCCAGTTTGGGAATCCTAAGCATAGTAGTAGCTGGTCACCAAGGCGCCACCCTGACCCATGGGGAAAACTATTTGTTCGCACCGGTCATTACAGAAACTGAAAAACCTTTGGTGCTGCTGGAAGACGCCTTGGTGTATGAGCATGTGGTACGACCCATTTTGAAGGAAAAGTGCATGAATTGCCATAATTCCTCCAAATCGAAAGGTGAATTGAACATGGAAACCGAGGCCTTGCTTTTGAAAGGAGGCAAAAACGGGGTTTTGTGGGATTCGTCTGCCAGCGATATGGGGCTTTTGCTGCGAAGAGTACATTTACCCATGGAGGAAAAAGAGCACATGCCTCCCAAGGGCAAACCGCAATTGACTGAAGCAGAGGTCAATGTGTTGGTGTCATGGATCAAAAATGGCGCAAGTTTCAACCAAAAACTAAGGGATTTGCCCGAAAATGACCCTGTACGCCAATTCGCCCTAGAACGCCGCCCCCCTACCCCCTACCCTTTCGAGGCGGCCGAGGAGTCGATTGTCCAACAACTCAACAACGACTACCGGGTAGTCTATCCATTGGCGCAAAATTCGCCTGCCCTGGCCGTGGATTTTTATGGGATTGCGGCTTTCAAAGGCGAGTATTTAACGGAACTGGAGCCTGTCAAAACACAGGTGGTCAGCCTTAACCTGAACAAAATGCCGCTTCAGGACAAGGACCTGAAGGCCATTGCAGTGTTCCCCAACCTGCGCAAGCTGAACTTGGCGTTCACCACCATCACCGGGGCCAATTTGAGCGACCTAAGGCCCTTGAAATCCTTGCAAAGTCTTTCATTATCAGGTACTTCTGTCAAAATAGGCGATTTGGGTTTTCTTTCGGAATTGTCGGGGTTGAAGGAATTATTTCTTTGGAATACTGCCGTTAAGGAGGATGAATTGAGCACTTTGCAACAACAATTGCCGGGTGTAAAAATAGAATCCGGCTTCAAAGGGGAAGGCATCGTCGCCAAACTCAATCCGCCCATGATTGAGGGGGATGAACAGGTGTTCAGCAGCAGCACAAAGGTCAAGCTGAAAAATTATATAAAAGGCGCCGTGTTGCGCTATACCCTCGATGGCACGGTTCCAGACAGTCTGAATTCGCCCATCAGCACAGGCGATAGTATTTTGATTGAGCGTTCCTGCCAGTTGCGCGCCAAAGCGTTCTTGCCGGGTTGGGTCAGCAGCGAAGTGTCTAGCAGGAGTTTTTACAAAACCGGGATCCTTCCAGATTCCATCGTACTGCGGTTTCCCCCCAACGTGCAGTACAAGGGCGAGGGCCCCAAAACGCTGGCCAATAAAAAAATCGGGGACACCGATTTCCGGACCAATAAATGGCTGGGGTATAAGGAGACCGACCTGGAAGCGCTGTTCCTGTTTAACCAACCCACCAGCGTTTCTTCCGTGTCCTTAAGCACCTTGGTGGACATCGGCAGCTATATCATGCCAGCAAAAGAAATTCAGATCTGGGGCGGCAATAGCAAGGGAAATCTGGTACTTTTGAAAAAACTAATCCCAGAGCAACCTCAAAAAGTGGGTATGCCCGGCTATCGGATTGGTTATACCTGTAGTTTTGAACCGAGGAAAATCAGTGTCTTAAAAATCGTGGCCAAGCCCATTTCCAAACTTCCGGCCTGGCACCCTGGCAAGGGCGACCTTGGTTGGGTGTTTGTGGATGAGGTGTTTGTGGAGTGAGCCAAGTCAGTGCTTACAATATAAACACAATCAACTACTTATGAAGAAACTATTCCTTGCCAAGATTTTTATTTTTGCCTTGGCATGCTCCGTTTTTTGCCAAGAAGATGAGCCTTGGGAGCCTACCGTGCTCATGGGCAACCGCGTGGGTGAAAACTTGACAAAAGCCAAGGTGAAAGTGGAGCAGATGTATGTTTTTGAAGTGGATAATCAGGGAAATGTGGCCAAAAAAGGCAAATTAAGGAACGAAATCCGATACAATCGGCAGGGGAAAACCATCAAAAGCAGT
>JALHPW010000589.1 GCA_022842255.1 Saprospiraceae bacterium
CAAAGAACGATTGGTACCGGTAGGTATTCTGCGTTTTGAAAGCAAATATGTCCGACGGCGCCACGCTTATATCTGATTTTAGCCGAACGGCAAATGCCTTGAAGTTGCCGGTTTGGACATTCCCGGTCAGTGAACTGAAATGTTGTAAGGAAAGGGTGTCGCTTTCGTTGATTTGGGCGCTCAATTGGTTTGAAATACAGAGGAGGCCCAATAAGAGTAGTTTTTTCATGGCAGTATTTTTAACCACAAGAGGCGCAAAAAACACCAAAGAGGGAAGGGGGCTTTTGTGCCTCTTGTGGTTGAGCGAACGGGATAGCCAAACAGTGGTTATTTGCACTGTTCCAGGATCTCCAAGAACTGCTGTGGGTTTACCACAAAGGGCAAATGTGAGGTGGCCATATCAAAAGTCTTTAGGATGCCGCCATTGGCTTTTACCATTTGCTTCTGCAGGGCATGTCCTACTGCCATGTCCTGGGTGGTATGGATGTAGTACTTGGGCACCGAGCCGAATTTTGCCTTTGTCAAAGATACCTTTTCACTGAGGGGGCCGGCAGGTTCTTCTTTGTGGTACTTGACGAGTACTTCCTGCATAAATGGAGGGCAATCAGCGCATACCGCCGGTACAATCACCTCTTTTTTGATTTTGGCCGAGCTGTAGTCCGCGCTGAATTCAAGTGCAGCGCCCACTTTGCTTTGGGCATCCTGTTTGGAGAGGGAGAGCAGGTCTTCGCCATGGCGCGGCAAGTATGCTGCCACATAGACCAGTTTTTCGATTTTTTGTGGAATCTGCTCCGCCACTTGCGAAATGACCACTCCTGCCATGCTGTGGCCCACCAGTGTAACCTTGCCCGGCTGTAGATTAATGGCGTCGGTTACGGTTTTAACATAATCGGCGAGTGTTGTTTTGTTGGCCGGGGTCAGGTCAACGCCGTGTGCAGGAAGGTTGACCACCACTACATTGGCCTTTTTGGCCAGTTCATTGCGGACAAAACCCCAAGCGCTTTCATCGGCCCATGCGCCATGCACCAAAACATAGGTTGGGTAGCGCTTTTTGTCTTTTTCGAGTTGTTCGAGCACCAGTTTTGCGGCAGCGGCTCCTGAATTTTGTTGTTGTCCGGTAATCAGGTTGCCATCTTCTACCGCGAAAGCCGAAAATGGTGCACCCACTACAAATTGGCTATTGGGCAGTTTTCGGGCTTCGTCTTCTATCCGGAAAGGCTGAATTTTCATGCCAACGTAATTGTCGGCATATTGCTCCTCGGAAGAGGCAAAGCCCGTCCATTTCTTGCCTTCCACAAGGTATTTGCCGTTGGGAAGTTTGGTTTTAAGCAAGATGCAGGTACCATGGCAGATGGCCGCCGTGGGCTTGCCGGTCGCGTAAAAATCCACAAAGAATTTCTGTACTTCTGCATTGTCGATGAACGTGTACATCGGCCCTTGCCCACCGCATACAAATATGGCCTTGTAATCATTGGGGTTCACGCTGGAAAGTTTGAGCGTGTTTTTCATCATGGCCTGTTTGGCGGGGTCTTTTTTGAATCCGAGGGAGATAAAGTCGAATGCGGCATATTGACTGGGGTCTTCCGGGTCGCTGAACGCGTCAAATTTGACTTCACCACCTTCCGGGCTGGCAATATCTACGGTGTAGCCCGCTTCGCTAAATGCCCAATAAGGGTGGGTGATTTCGGAATACCATGCCCCGATGGGCCAGCCCGTTTGTTTGCTGACGGAAGGGTTGGAGGCAATCATGAGGATTTTACCTTGGTGCCCAGCGTTGTGCTGTGCAAGGGCAGGGGCCATCATGGAGAGGAAAATGACAGGGAGGAGAAGAATCTGTTTCATGTGCAACATCATTTGTTTGAATGATGCCGCAAAGTTTCGGGCATACCGTACTTTTGCCAATATACTTACTTTTTTAGCTGATACATACTTTTTGGAAAGTTAGCTGATAATCAACTGTTTAAACCATGCCTGACTTTATTTACAAGAACAAGGTTTACTACAACCCGGTAGAATTCGCTCTGGACAGGATCGGCGGTGCCTGGAAGATTCCCATTCTGTGGCGATTGCGGAATGCCACTTTTCGGTATGGGGAATTGCGCAAGGATATTCCGCACATCACGGATAAAATGTTGACCACGCAACTCCGTGAATTGGAAAACGACGGGCTCATTAGCCGAAAGGTGTACGCTGTAGTACCGCCCAAGGTAGAATACACCATCACCGAGAAAGGCCAACGCGTAATGCCAGTAGTAGAGGCGCTCCGAAATTTGGGTCTCGAAATGATGGCAGAAACTGCCGGAGAACCCTAAATATTAACCTGTTCCATGATTCGCAAAGCCAGCACCTCCGATTTTGAATTTATTTACAGATTGTATTTCCACCCCGAAATCAATCCGTTTCTGCTCTACGAGCATATGGATGCCCCATCCTTTCAACCAATATTTAAGGAATTGATAGATACTGGGGTGCTCTATGTGTTCGAACATGAAGGCCAAATGGCAGGGATGTCCAAATTGGTGCCATTGACGCACCGCACCGACCATATCGTTTATTTGGGTGGGGTGGCCATTCACCCTGGTTTTGCGGGGAAAGGTTTAGGAGAGCAAATGATTTTGGAAGTATTGGGACTTGCGAAAAAATCCGGTTTCCTGCGCGTAGAACTCAGTACGGCCACCATTAACGATCGGGCCATCCGATTGTACGAAAAAACGGGGTTTCAAAAAGAGGGCGTATTGCGCCGTTTTTGCCACCTCAAAAGCGAAGGCCGTTTTTTGGATGAAGTACTGATGTCCTGCTTATTGGATTGATCCCTTACTTTCGTGGCCACAAACCGTGCACCGTAAACCATCAACCGTGTACCGTGCACCACAAACCGTCAACCGTGCACCGTAAACCGTGCACCGTCAAAAAAATATGGAAGCCATCGCCGACTACTTTGCCAACATTCCTTCCTCCCACCGCAGCGCGATTTTGCTGGGTGGATTGACGCTTTTTTTGCTCCTGGAGAGCGGGTTGCCGTATTATCGGACGCCTTACAAGAAAGCGGCCCACATGGGCATCAACCTGTTTTTTACCCTGACGACCGTGTTGGTCAATTTCCTCATGGCATTTTTGCTTTTGGGTACAGCGGATTGGGTCGTGGAGCATAAAATCGGACTCCTGCAATGGCTGCCCGAAATGCCACTGTGGTTGTTTTTTATCCTGGGGCTTCTATTGATGGACCTCGTAGGGGCCTACTTTATACATTGGATGGAACATCGGGTGAAATGGATGTGGCGCTTTCACCTGGTACACCACACTGATACCAATGTGGATACCACTACGGCCAATCGACATCACCCAGGGGAAAGCGTTTTTCGCTTTGTGTTTACGTTATTGGGGATTGTTGTTTGCGGGGCGCCCATTTCATTGATTTTTATGTACCAATCCCTTTCGGTAGTGTTTACCCAGTTTAACCATGCCAACATTCAGTTTC
>JALHPW010000590.1 GCA_022842255.1 Saprospiraceae bacterium
CTTAAAGCACTTACCGCTCAAGCCTGGTTGGGCCTGAATCTTTTGGAAAACAGGGGCCTTTCCTATTACTATTCCCTGGCCAACAAATTTTTTGACTGCGTACAGGCAGCTGTTCCGGTTTTGACCATGGATTTTCCTGAATACCGCGCCCTGAACGACAGCCATGAAGTATCCATATTGCTCAAAGAGCTAACGCCGCAGGCTTTATCCAAGGTGATACAGGATTTGATGGCCGACCCAACCCAATATGAAAAAATGCAGCAAAATTGCTTGAGCGCACGGGAGGTTTGGAACTGGGACCTAGAGCAAAAGGCCCTTTTAGAGATCTGGCAAAAAGTAGAGATAGAGCGTTAATAACCGTAAAATTGCTTTTGGGCGACAGATCAAGTGCTATTACAACCCGTTCAGGCAGATTGGTGTATGTTCGCGCTCCGATTTCAAAAGACTTCCATCCTTTCAGTTCTTCATGAAAAAATTATTCAAGGTATTCCTTTGCGGGTACTTCCTATTCGCATCGCAAACCGCGTTTGCGCAACTTCAAAACATCAATTTCCAGCTCCGCGCTACCATGGATTTCCCTGGTCAAACACTTGCCAATGTGTGCGGTTATTGGCAAGGCGGTAAGGAATATGCCCTTTTGGGCGGTTCAAAAGGGCTCATTATCGTGGACATCACCAATCCCGCGGCTCCACAACAAATCGTTCAAATTCCCGGACCAGACAATCTCTGGAAAGAAATCAAGGTGTACTCACATTATGCGTATGTTACCTCCGAGGGGGGACAAGGCTTGCAAATCGTGGATTTGAGCGCATTGCCAAGCGCAAATTTGACCCATCACTATTATACCGGCGACGGGGCCATAGCTGGTCAATTGGATAGAATCCACGCCCTACACATTGATGTCACCAAGGGTTATCTTTATGCTTTCGGTGGTCAACTTTTCGGCGGCGGCGCCAAGGTCCTAGACCTGAATGTTGACCCTTATAACCCTAAATATGTGGGTTCGTTTACCCAGCTCGGTTACATTCACGATGGCTATGTGGACAATGATACGCTTTATGCTTGCCACATCAACGCAGGTATCATGTCTGTAGTGAACATGGCCAACAAAACCAATCCAGAAGTGCTGGGTACGGTGGAGACCCCAGGTAAGTTCACACACAATGCCTGGATTACCGACGATAGAAAGCACGTGCTTACCACCGACGAAGCTGCCCCATCTTTTCTCGCTTCCTACGATGTCAGCGACCCTTCTAATTTGCAAGAGTTGGACCGGATTTCGCCGAACAATGGAAACGGCACTTATGTGCACAACACGCACATTCTCAACGATTATGCAGTCACTTCCTGGTACACCAGTGGGGTGTTGATTGTGGATGCCCACCGTCCTCAGAACCTGATTACTGTGGCCCAATATGATACCTACACCGGCAATAACCTTGAATTTGAAGGCTGTTGGGGCGCGTTTCCCTATTTCCCATCCGGAACAGTCATTGCATCCGATATTGAACCAGGGCAATTGACGGTCCTTACCCCTACCTACCAACGCGCTTGCTACCTCGAAGGCAAAATCACGAACGGTTGCAATGGACAGCCACTCGTAGGCGCTAGTATTAAAATCAATGGAAGCACCGACCCCGTGAAACCTTCTACAACCAAGGCAAACGGATTGTACAAAACGGGTCAAGTCACCCCTGGTAATTTCACGGCTACCATTACGGCGCCAGGCTTCCCATCCAAAACCGTAAATATCACCTTGGCAACCGGACAGGTAACCGTGCTGGATGTTACGATGGATTTGGGCCAAACCTACAATGTCGCAGGGGTGGTCACTGAAATTGGCACCAATGCACCGATTGCCAATGCACAAATTACTTTGGCAAGCGCTTCCAATTCCTATGCCTTGACTTCCAATACCTCTGGCCAATTTAGTATTGACTGTATCCCCGCAGGCACCTACACGGCTACAGCGGGTAAATGGGGGTACCTAGTGGGCTCGGTCACGGTAAACCCTGCCGGACCAACACTTATCCAACTTGCTCCCGGGTATTATGATGATTTTGCTACGGACCTTGGCTGGACCGCCACTTCTGCTGCTGATGCAGGGGATTGGGTGCGTGGAGAGCCACAGGGAACCACCAATCAGGGTAATCTCGTGAACCCGGAAGTGGATGCCAACGGCGATAACAACGGCTTGTGTTATATGACCGGCAACGGTGGCGGTCAGGCAGGTTCCAATGATGTGGACAACGGAACGGTGTCGCTGATTTCGCCTGTGATGGAACTTGCTGGCTACCAAGATGCCGTGCTCTCGTTCTACTACTGGTTTTACAACGCGGTGACCCAAGGCAATCCGGCCAACGACCAATTTGAGGTCAATATCTTGAATGGCAATCAAACCATCAATATTTTGACACAAACCATTTCCGAAAGCGCTTGGCGGTACTCCGGTGAATTCCACTTGGCGGACTACACCACATTGAGCGATAATATCCGAATCGAGTTTATAGCCAACGATATCCCAGAAGGCAACTGGTTGGAATGCGCATTGGATATTTTTAAAGTGGAGCCCGGTGCGGTGGGCGTTAAGCCTGACTTGGATGGCTCGGCTTTGATGTCGGTTTCCCCTAACCCCACGGCATCTGAGTTTTCCCTTCAATATGCCTGGGAAAATGCCACTCAAAATCCAATCCTCGAGGTGACCAACCTACTTGGACAAGTAGTTTTCAGCGAAAAACTGAACGCCAAATCAGGCGTGCTCAATTTTGGAAACAACTGGAATTCAGGCGTTTACCTGGCAAAATTACGCAGCACAGACCGCTTTAGCCAAGTAATCAAATTGGTGAAGCAATAACAACCCAAAGGCTCTGTATTCATAAAAGCGGGGGACTTTGCGCAACGCAAAATCCCCCGCTTTTTATTGGCATCCCCCCCCGTCAACCGTGCACCGCCAACCGTGTACCATCAACCGTGCACCGTCAACCGCCGCAACACCACTCCTTTGCCAACGCTCCTGCTGGTCCAACCAAACAGGATACGATCGAGCCAAAGCAAAAAGTCGGTAACAAAAACCAGCCAGGGCTCTCCTGTCGATGCTGGCCGAATTTTTACACCCCCCTGGGTATCTGTCGTCACGTTTCGGGCGTTTTTCTTAAAAATACTTTGTGCCAGACCCGTCCAATACACTTCCAAAATCCCTACCAAGTGCCGACTAAGTCCTTGAAATTCAAGGATTTCAAAACCTGCCCGATTGGCCCATGATTTAAAATCTTCCGAGCCGATCAAATAATCGTGCCCAAAGGCGTAAGCGCCTTGGGATACCTTGAATTCCCGGTCCTCCGGCTTTTTTAGCCATTGCCAGATTCGGTTGATGGGGTCGTAAGTGATAGGAAATTCGCGGCTCGGGAAAGTCATGATGGCGATACCACCCGGGCGTAATACCCTGGCCATTTCTT
>JALHPW010000591.1 GCA_022842255.1 Saprospiraceae bacterium
CTACGGCCAGAGGAACTCGCCACAGCGCAAAACATGGCCAAAGTGCTTGATTTTGAGAAAATTGCGCAGATTGTAGCCTTGCTCAACGACAACATTTACTACATCGAACGGAATGCCAACCCCAAAATATTATTCCTGGATACTTCCATCCAGATGCACCGCATCATGAAATCCAACACCAAAAATTAATACCATGCCTTCAAATAGTTTTTCCTGGAGCAGAATGGCCTTGGTAATGGCGCTCACCCTGTTGGTGGGTATAGGCGAATACGCCGTGGCTTACCAGTTCAACGATGGCAAAATCACACAAAAAGTAATCGGCGCGGTTTTTCTCGGTATGGCCCTACCAAGCCTGCTCATTGGAGGCGTAATGCGGCTTTTTAGACCCAATTTGCAGCGCTATTTTGCTATTTCGGCCGGGATTTGTGTGATGATTGGACTTCTCCTTATTTTTGTAAAACCATAAAAATTTCAAACGCCCAGACGTTTCAAACGAGAACTTTTGGGAAATTTGGCAAATCTGGTTTTAGCCGTGCTACTTTTGCTCCAACGAATCTAGTTCTAGTCCAAATCGAGCGAGGCTTTTTCGGCCCGCCCATTTTGTAAACATCATCTCGTTTCAACGAGGTCGCAAAAACCACAGCGGATATTTGTGTTCACACAAGGTTCGCTTCCAAATAAACATGGGATGTATAGGATGCTCCTGTTCAACAGGAAAAGATAGCACCAAAGGCTGCAAATCAAACGGCGGCTGTGCCACCGGCGGGTGTAACCGCCACAATACATACGACTGGATAACGGCTCAAGGGATTGCAGATCCGCGCCCTTTTGACGCCGTAGAGGTCAGTTTTAAAAACGGCTCCCGCAAAGAATTTTTCAAAAACCCACAGCATACCCGTGCCACCACCGGCGATTGGGTCGTGGTAGAATCCATTGGTGGCGGATTTGACGTGGGCACGGTCACGCTCACCGGCGAACTGGTGCGTTTGCAGATGAAACGCAAGCGCGTACGCCAGGATGCCCGGCTTGGCCAAGTGGTGCGCAAAGCCCACGAACGCGACCTCGAACGACTCGACGAGGTGCGCAAAGAAGAGCGCGATATCCTCATTCATGCCCGCGCCATTGCACGGTCGCTGGATTTGAACATGAAAATCGGCGATGTGGAGTTCCAAGGGGATGGCCGAAAATGCACGTTTTTCTACACCGCAGATGGCCGTGTGGACTTTCGCGAACTCATTCGCCACTATGCCCGCGATTTTAAAGTGAAGGTGGAAATGCGCCAAATCGGGGCTCGGCAGGAGTCGGCGCGTATCGGTGGTCTGGGCAATTGTGGCCGAGAGCTCTGTTGCTCCACTTGGCTCACCGAGTTTAAAAGCGTGAACACCGCAGCGGCCCGCTACCAAAACCTGGCCATCAACCAGACCAAACTTTCGGGCATGTGCGGCCGACTGAAATGTTGCCTCAATTATGAGTTAGATACCTATATCGATGCACTTGAAGACTTTCCAGATCGTGCGGAAAGGCTCAAAACCAACGCAGGGTTGGCCATTTTGATCAAAACGGACGTGTTCAAACGCCTGATGTTTTACACCTACGCCGAAGATCGTGGCAAACTATACCCCATCCACGTGGACCAGATTTGGGAGGCAATCGACATGATAAAATCGGGCAAATTGCCTGGCAGTTTGGAAGATATCCTGGCTATGGCGCCTGCTCCAGAGGTAGACGAACCAGAAGAGGCAGAACCAGATTTTGAGAATGTGCACGATGTGATTCAGCTGCCCATCGAAAAACGGAACAAGCGCAAAAAGAAACGCAACAAAAATCGCGACCGCTCACAATCTGCAGCGGCTGCAGTGGAAAAAGCATCCCAAAACGACGCGGCACAGGGCCGCCGCCAAGGACCGCCACCCCGTCGGCACGACCGTCCACAAGGCGGGAATCAGGGTGGAAACCAGGGCGGTGGAAACCGTCCGCCGCAAAACCGTCCAGAACAAAGACAAGGCGAGCGGCCCAAGCAAGACCAGCGCCCACCGAACCCAAACAAAAAACAAGATCAGCGTCCTAACCAGGGTGGTGGGCGTGGCGGCAATAACCCGGACAAGAAGTAGGATTCACACGAAAAAAACGCAACTCGAATCATGCGCACTTTGTTTTTTGTATTCACGGCGACGGCAGCGCTTTGTTTGGTTTCGTGCCAGGACGGTAAAAAAGTACCCAAAATGACGGGTTTGGCTGGAGGATTACAAGATTCTACGATAGTTCGGCTTTGGCCCAATGAAATAGACTCCCTCCTAAAAACCGACCCCAATGTGCCGTTCATTGATGTGCGCTCCGAATTGGAATTTCGGACCAGCCATATTTATCGGGCGCTCAACTGCGATTATAATGCCCCGGATTTTGCAACACGCATCCAAAAACTTGGTCTAGAAACCCCCGTTATTTTATACGACGACGGCAGTTTCCGCAGCCTCCAAGCCGCTGAAACAATGCACCAATTGGGATTCAAACGGGTGTACGAAATGAGCGGGGGGATTTATAGTTGGGCTAGGGAAGGCAAAACCCTGGTCTCCGGAGCTAGCAAAATAGATTCGTCTACGATTTTGAAATAATTTGCTGGTGCCTGGTCTTGAATCTGGATTTAGGCAATAAAAACCCCGCCTTCGCAAAAGCTTCGGCGGGTAAACCACCTTCGCCGAGGCTACGGCATAATAAACCCACCTTCGCCGAGGCTACGGCGGGTAAAATGGAAGAGCTGATCAAAAAAGTCCGCAAGATTGAGATCAAGACCCGCCGGCTCACACGCAATCTTTTTACCGGCGGATACCATAGCGCTTTCAAAGGCCGCGGGATGTCTTTCAGCGAAGTGCGGCAATATCAGTTTGGGGATGATGTGCGTGATATTGACTGGAACGTAACGGCCCGCACCGGCGACCCTCACATCAAAATTTACGAAGAAGAACGGGAATTGACCGTGATGCTGCTGGTAGACATCAGCGGCTCCTCTTTTTTTGGCCTGAACGGGCAGTGGAAGCAGGAATTGCTGACCGAAATATGCGCTTTGTTGGCCTTTAGTGCCGATTCGAACAACGACAAGGTGGGGCTACTGCTTTTTTCAGATCAGCCGGGGCTTTATATACCGCCTAAAAAAGGGCGCCAACACACCTTGCGGATCATTCGGGAATTGTTGAACGTGCAACCCAATGAAAAAGGAACAGACCTTTCTGCTGCAATACAATTCACGCGCAATGTCCTGAAAAAGAAGAGTGTGTGTTTTGTGCTCTCTGATTTTTGGGCGACCAATTACGAGATTTCCCTGCGCACACTTGCCCGTCGGCATGATTGTGTGGGCATCCACTGCTGGGATTTACGGGAGCGTGATTTGCCAGATGTAGGTCTTTTGCGCACCCGGGATGCCGAAACCGGTCAAAATACCTGGCTGGATACCGGCG
>JALHPW010000592.1 GCA_022842255.1 Saprospiraceae bacterium
TGGGTCAAATACCAGGCTAGCGCATCGGCCGACTGATTGAGTTGGCCGTATTGGATGGAGCGCCCAGTCTCGTATTCTTTGAAAGCGACTTTTTCCGGCGCATACAAAGCCCATTTTGCAAGCCAATCCGTTGTGGGTAGCTTAGTTAGCATGGTTTGATTGATGATAAATTTTGAAAAAATCTCCCTGCTCCTTACATCCGGAAAGCCGCAGCGGCAAACGCCAGCCCTCCGCCACTACCTATAAAGAACACCAAATCGCCGGGTTTGACCGCACCTTTTTCCCAGGCGTCGTTAAATGCCATTGGGATACATGCGGAACCCGTGTAGCCATATTCATGCATGATGGCATGCCCCCGTGCTCGTGGAACTCCAAGCCGGTCGAGGGTCTCGCGGATGGCGTGGACGTTGATTTGGGTCACAAAAAAATGTTGTACCGCCAAAGGTGTCTCGCCAATACGCTCGCAAAGGGTATGTACCATGCCCGACCAAATTTCGGGGTTCAACTCCTTCGGAAAGCGATGCACAAACTGCAACTGGTGTTCGTGTTTATCCAAAACTTCCTGATTTACAGGCTGATGCGTGCCGCCCGCATAAATGCCCATCCAATCGTAGTACTCGCCACGGGTAATGAGTTGGGAAGCGAGGAAACCTTGTTTCTCCGATTTTTTTTCCGAACGCAACACAACAGCTCCCGCGCCATCGGCAAAAAGTGTAACGGTCTTTTTATCCGTCATGTTCAGGTGTTTCGACATCGCGTAAGCGCCCACTACCAGCACATGGCGGTAGTTTTCATCCGCCTGAATGAATTTAGAGCCTGTGTCAAGTCCAGTCACAAACCCCGCACAAGCGGTATTCAAATCAAAGGTACCTGCATTTTTTGCCCCAATCCGATGTTGCAATACAGACGCCGTGGAAGGGGAAATAAATTCCGGCGTATCCGTGGCAACTATGATCAGGTCAAGCTCGGTTGCATCCAATCGCGCGCGTTCGAGGGCCTGGCGAGCGGCTTTTTCTGCCAAATCGGCCGTGCTTTCCCCTTCTGCACACCAGTGCCGACGATGTATTTCTACGTTTTGGCGAAGCCAGGTATCTACGTCTTCGCCAAGCAGTTCGTTGAAAAAAAGATTGTCCACCACTCGTTCGGGCGCATAGGCTCCGACCGATAAAATGACAGCATTTTGCATAAAACGGGGTAAAAATTGCGAAAAACAAAACAGGAGAGCCTGGCGAAGGCCTTCGGCCCTCCTGCTATTTAATGTATGAAGTCAAATTACTTTTTGCCGAATGCGGGCAAATCCACTTTCAATTCCACCGAATACAAGCGGGAAATGGCCGGAGAGGCCACAAACTCGCGCACTTCCGAATCGAAGAGGTTGACCACTTGACCAGAAACCGTGAGGTACTTCCCAAATTTATACCCTACCCCAAGGTCCACGTTGAAGAAACCTCCCAATGGGCCGTTGTTGAACGAGGTGCCAACCCGTTGGCCCTCAATGACTTGGTTGCCTCCATAGATCAGGTCGGTGTTGGTTTTGGCAGCTACGTTGATGCCAGAGAAAAAGTCATATTCCTGTACCCAGCGACCAAATACATTGGCAAAAAGGCGTTTGCCAGTGTAATTCAGCCCTACGCCCATTTTGTGCGTTGGCGTGTTGATGGGCAAGTCGTTTTCGTTCACTTTGCCGTCTTTGTTGCCGTCATTGGCCAAATCGGTTTCATCCAAATCAAAGCCGAAATAGGAATAGTTGACCATACCACTGATGCTCGACGTAAAGGAATACGAGAGCGAAGCGTCAAAGCCATAGGTTTTCACTTGGCCAAAATTAGCATAGGTGAGTACCGTGTTCGCTCCTTTTTCGCTGTTCGGGTCGGTGGCAATAATGGGGCCTGCGGTGGTAAAGTTTGCAATGGATTCGCGGCCACGTTGGGTGGCGTAACCCACAATTTTGGGGATATTTGCCGTGGCCGGGTTGTTGTCGTGATCGTAAAATTCGCGGTCAGGGGCAATGTTGATGGTTGGGCTCAGGAAGTTTTCGCTGATGTTGTAATAGGCATTCGCGTCGAAAAACAGTTTCCCGCCAAGCAGGCCTTTGTAACCAAGTTCCACCGTTTGGATTTGTTCTGCCACCAATGGGTTTACTTCGTACGTATTCACCACTTGTTGGGTGGTAATGTCCACCTCTTTAACCGTAAACCCTTCGCCGTTTCCAAGCAACAACCCTCCAAAAATATTGGCAGAAAGGTTCAAAATGGTAGGTGCCGCGATGCCTTTTCCATACGTGATACGGGCCGCACCATTGTCACCAACGCTGTATACCAGGGCTGCTTTGGGAATAAAGTTGAACCCATACAGTTCGTGGTTGTCTGCACGTGCCGCTACCACGGCGCGTAGGTCGCCAAAACGGCGTTCCAGCTGCGCGTACCCACCAAATTGCCCAATTACGATATCGCCCCCCTTATCGATCAAATAGGTCTGATTACTGTTGGCAACGTCTTTTTGATACTGAACGCCAAGGATATAGTTGAAAAGTTTGCCAGCAGAATTGTTGTATTGCGCTTCTGCATTCAGGCGCTGCGATTTATCCTGGAACAAGGCGCCCCGGGCGATGTCTAGCCCACCGCTATAGAATGTTGCGATGGATTTTGCGCGTGCTTCCGCCTCGGAGAACTTCGGGGTACCATCCGTATTGAGGGCGTTTTTGTACGACCAGTAGTTCAGCGTACGGCGGTTCATGGCATACGTGGAGTCGCTTTTGCTCCAGGTATTGTACACATTCAGGTAAAGTCGTGGCGAAACAAAGCGAGCTTGCGCCCAGCTCACGCGCCAATCGCGGATTTGGTTCCGGCCGGCATTGGTGTTGCCAATATTGTTGCTGTTGGAACCACCATAACCCACAATAATGTCTGATTTTTTGGTCACGCTATAATACACCTGTGCTTCCCCTGCCGTGTGGTTGAACTCCCGGTTGAGCAGATATTCGGGGTATTTGGCAAATTGAACGCCACCCGCTGCCAGGTAAACGGTGTCGGTAAAATCAAACTCCTCCCCTTGGGTGTACTCGCCAGAAAGTTTGTACGCCCATTTGTCGTTGAGTTTTTGGGCATGGCGAAACCTGCCCGACAACACACTTTGGTTGCCAGCGCCGAGGGCCACCGTCGTTCCTTCATACACACGCGGGTCCTTGGTAATGGTATTCAACAAACCATTGTGGGCATTGGGTCCGTACAAGGCAGAAGAAGGTCCCAATACCACCTCAATGCGCTCCACGTCTTCCTTGATGGTGGTACTCAAAGCGCCCAAGGGCAAACCCGTGGCGATGAGAGAAGAAAGACGGCCGTCGTTGATTTGCAGGTTTTTGGGGTTAAAAGCACTGTTGAAGCCGCGGGCATTGATCCCAATGCCCAACACACCGGAGCGCACGTAATCTACCCCGCGCTG
>JALHPW010000593.1:0-3076 GCA_022842255.1 Saprospiraceae bacterium
AGCCAAGCCAGCGTTTCCATAAAACACCCAATCGAATACCCTTGACCACAATTACCGGGTTTTTAGGGCAAAAGGAGGGCCGCCAGCCTTTCCCATCGGCGTTATTGGGTGAACAAGATGCCGTTTTTATCCTGTACACCTCCGGCACTACGGGGCAGCCCAAAGGGGCATTGTACACGCACAAGATGCTTTTTTGGAACAGTATCAATACCTCTATTTCCTTGATTGTCAACAGTGAAAGTCGCACCTTGTTGTTTGCACCACCTTTCCACACAGGGGGCTGGAACGTACTGACCACTCCGTTTTTGCACCATGGGGGCTACACCTGTTTGCTGAAAAAATTTGACCCTGCGGCAGTGCTCGAACTGCTGCAATCAGAGCGTTGCACCCTCTTTTTCGGTGTGCCTACCATGTTGAAAATGCTGGCAGATGAGCCGGCTTTTGCTACGGCGACCTTCCCTGATTTGAACTATGTCATTGTCGGGGGTGAACCCATGCCTTTGCCCCTGATTGAAATATGGGGTCAAAAAGGGGTGCCGGTTAGGCAAGGATACGGGCTCACCGAAGTTGGCCCCAACTTGACTTCCCTGCACCAGGACGACGCCATGCGCAAACGCGGAAGCATCGGTCGGCCCAATTTTTATGTCGAAACCCGTATCGCCGATGAACACGAACAGCTGTGCGCGCCCAACCAGCCCGGCGAACTTTGGTTGCGTGGTCCGATGGTCACCCCAGGCTATTGGCGCAATATCCCAGCAACGGAAAAGGCATTTGCGGCGGACGGGTGGTTTCGCACCGGCGATTTGGTACGACAGGATGAGGACGGGTATATCTATGTGGTCGATCGAATCAAAAATATGTTCATCAGTGGAGGGGAGAATGTCTATCCTGCTGAAATTGAACGGGTTATCATATCCCATCCAAGCGTGGCGGAGGTTGCGGTAATCGGCGTACCTGATGAAAAATGGGGCGAAGTGGGCCGAGCCTTTGTAGTGTTGAAATCAAATGCCCTTCTAGCGGAAGCGGCCCTATTGGAGTTTTGCCGGGAAAAACTGGCCAAATACAAGGTACCCAAAACCGTGGCTTTTATCGAAGCATTGCCCAAAAACGATGCGGGGAAGATCAATAGATTGGCGCTTAAAGGGAGATAGGAATTTATGAGGTTTATTGGGTTTATGAGGTTTATGGGGTTTATTGGGTTGATGAGGTTTATGGGGTTTATTGGGTTGATGAGGTTTATGGGGTTTATTGGGTTGATGTAAACCTTTTCCATCAAAATCGCATCAAAAAATCCGTCAAATTAGCCTCCGTATCCAACCCCAGGCGTTTGCGCAAGCGATATCGGCTGGATTCTACGCCGCGCAGGGAGATATTCATCAGGGCTGCAATTTCCTTGCTGGAAAGGTTGAGGCGCAAGTAGGCGCAGAGTTTGTAGTCGTTGGGGCTGAGGTGTGCGTGTTGTTCGCCGAGCCGCTTTAGGAAATCGCTGTGTACCTGGTCGAAATGGTGCGAAAACTGTTCCCAATCGGCATCCGTCCGTGCATCTTGCTCTAGCATTTTGATGATGTGGCTGATTTCCTTTTCCAGTTTGGGGTCGGCAACGACTTTGTGTTGTAGGCTTTCCAGTTCGTCTTTGATGGCGTTGAGGATTTCGCTTTTTTGCACGATGTGCAGGGTTGCGGAGGCCAGTTCCTGGTTTTTGTGTCGCACTTCAGCTTCCAGTTTTTCGTTTTCCAGCCGGTTGATGGCCTCCTCCGAATGGCGGGTTTGCTGCTGATGCAGGTTTACCAGGCCTCGTTTTTCTTGAGCAAAACGCCGTTGTTGGCGGTAAATGAACCCAAGAACCAAACCCGACAACATCAAAAAGTAGGTCAGGTACGCCCACTGACTTGCGTACCAGGGCGGCAGCACCGTAAAACGGAACGAGAGCACGGGGCTTTCCACCCCATGCTGGTTGCGCGCTTTCAATTGAAAAGTATATTCCCCTGGATGTAAGTTGTTGAATATCAATTCGGTTTCAACAGTCCAATCCGACCATTCCCGATCGGCCCCTTCCAAAAAATGGCTGTACCGGACAAATTCGCTTCCCGGGTAATCGGTGGCAGAAAAGGCAAACGCCAGCGAATTCTGACGAGCGGATAATGTCACTTCTGCTGGGCTTCCCAGGTCCGCCTGGTTTCCGCCAAACAACACGCTGTCAGCACCATTTTTAAGCCGAACTTCGTGTAACACAAGCCTCAACACACTGTCCTTTTGGCTAAAATAAACCGCAGGGTTGAAGTGGATAAAACCTTGGTCGGTGGCTACAAACACGTTTTGCTGGTCCACCGGCTGTATAAATTGAAACCCCACCGTCAACTTATCGCTCAATTCCGGGATGGGTACCCTGCGAACGTTCTTCCCAAGGGTATTGTTCTCCACCAGCAACAGTCCGGTTTCCTCGTCTGTGGCATACCAAATATTGCCCGATTGGTCTTGTTTTAAATACCGGACATGGGCATTAGGCCCGAAAATCTGTTCAAAATTGGCATCGGCCAAAAAACGGTTTTGTTCGCGAGAGAAATTAAAAATGCCTTTTTCCCCTGTAAAAATGATGTTTTCCCCCAGCTGGAACAGATGGTTGCCGAGTGCAGAGGGCAAACCGTGCTGTTGGTCAAAAAAATCTGCGCTCAACTGCCGCTCAGGCGGGCTGACCCGCACCCTGAAAATCCCACGATAGGGGTGGGCCATCCAAATATTTCCCTGTTCGTCCTTGGCCAATAGCCGACTGCTTTCTGTAAGGCCGCTAAGCGTAGCTTCAAAGCCCCAGCCTGCCGGTGTTTTTTTGAAGAATGCCAGTCCGTTGTAATGTCCCGCCACGGCGTATGCTGGCGAAATTGGAACAAACTTCCACACGCCTTGCAAGTTGGTCAATTTCTTGGCAGTCATGCCCTCCACCTCAAACGCTCCTTCGTGGTGGCCCATGAGCAGGCTTCCATCTACCTCGTTGAGGCTCCATACCTGTCCTTCAGAATGCAGTACCTTCTGGAAGTATCGGCGTTCGCGGGGGGTATAATAGTTTGCCCAACGGGTACCG
>JALHPW010000593.1:3086-3439 GCA_022842255.1 Saprospiraceae bacterium
CCTGTATTGGTGCCAAAATAAATGTGGCCTCCAAACACCTGCGCCGAGTACCCGGTGCCCTGCAATTCTCCGTCGGGGAAAATGGTGGTAAATGGGGAGTGTACGTCCACAAAGTCGATTCCATTATCCAGTCCCAACCAGAGCCCGCCCTTTTTGGGGGCAAAAAGGCTGAGGATGGTATTGTTTTGGAGTCCACTGTTTTTGTTCAGGTGGTGATAGATACGGCGTTGCCGATCAAGGGTTACCAGGCCATTGAGGGAGGTGCCAAGGGCGATTTTGCCGTCGCTGAGCATCCCGGAACAAAAAATGATATTGGTTTTGAGGAAGGGGTCGTCCTGTGTTTTCCAGGGGAC
>JALHPW010000594.1 GCA_022842255.1 Saprospiraceae bacterium
AAGTGGAAGACGCGGGCAATATGGCTTACCCGGGTGGCATGACTTACGCTCGCAAACCGCAGTACGCCGCTGAAACAAAACCTATGACAAAGGAAGTTGGCCTCACGCCAATCAGTTTTGTCACGGTGGTGAAAGTGACCTTTGAAGTAGAGTAAATTGATTGGTATGCGTGGTTGCGGAGGTATTCTGCCCGCAGTCGCCAATCATCTAAGAGCCTTACGAATGCTTCGGGCCTTCGTAAGGCTTTTCAATTCGCCGCTCAATGGCATGCAGCGCCAACAGACCAAACACAACCGCAGCGCCGGCAAGCAGGTAGGTATAAGGCAATCGCTGGAACAGGGCCGACCATTGCTCCACTATTTTTTCACCCGGGATGGAAGAAGCAACGCCGGAGGCATCTCCACCGGTTACTGAGGCCACTACCACACAAAACACCGTGCCCATTGCCGTCCAGAAGGCAGTCAGCCAGCGCGGCGATACCAACGGCTTGACATTGATTTTGCGCACGCCAAACAGCGACGGCAACCGGTCCATGATATTCACCGCAAAACGCATCGAGGGTTGCTCCAGGGGCAACTTCCGCAAGGCGCTGTTCAACTGCAAACGCTGCTGCCATTCAGCTTTCAGCGCAGGGTCCTGTGCTAAACGCTGCTCTAATTGCAGGGCCTCTTCGGGCGTGCAATTGCCGTCGATGTATTTCCAGAGTAATGTGCTGTCTTCGGGTTGCATGGTTGCATTCATCTACAGCCCCAGCTCCCAAAAGGGGCGTGGAGCGTGGTTGGTAAAAATAATTATTTCCCCGCAGAGGAGGCTGTCTCATAAGTGGGGCAAGGGGCAAGATGCAAGGGGCAAATCCTGCCCGCACGGCGGGAGCGAGAGGGCGATTGAGTTTCGATTACCCTTCAAATTGATTGTTTTTTTGTGATTTTCCGATCAATTTGAAGGATTTCCCCAATCTTTGCTTTTTGCCCACTTGCCACTTGCCTCTTATGAGACAGCCTCATCGGGGGTGTTCTTGTTCAGCTTCCCCTTCGGGCGCCGGGGCCGGAATCTACTCCAGTAAATCCCACACCTCTTCTTTCAGCAAATGCGTCAATTCTTCCTTCAAAGCTTCGCGCAATCGGTGCAATTTGGTTTTTACATTGCTCAGCGACAATCCGGTGATGTCGGTGATGTCTTTCACCGATTGTTCGTGTAAATAAAACAATTCAAGCAGGGTAGCATCTTCGGGTTTCAACCGGTCGAGCGCCCGTTGCAAATGTACGCGCAAATCCGATTGCTGGGTTTGGTTTGCCGGGCCTGATTCCGGTCGTTCTGCTATTTGAAGCGCCTTTTTTTCATCGTCGAGCGAAGTTTGCGGCGCTTTCAGCAATCGGTATTTGTCGATGGCAGCCCGGTAAGTTACGGTGTAAAGCCAGGTACGAAAACCGGAACGTTGCTCGAAGGAGTGCAGCGTGCGGTAAATTTTTAAAAATACATCCTGCGCCACTTCTTCGGCTTCTTCTCTGGAACGCACGACCCGCAGCGCCATGCTGAAAACAAAATCCTGATGGCGTTCGACCAATAGCCGAAAAGCTGCCTGATCACCTGTCAGGACTTGCCGAACCAACCTGATGTCCTCATCCACAGGAGCTGCTGCTTGCATTTGCCGGGTTTGACGAGGGTGAGCAGAAATAGGTTACAGGTTTTGTAACCTGCTTTCAAAGGTACTCGTCTGTGTTGGTGTTTCAACCTTATTTTAAAAAAATCAAACAGGATTATACCATGTCGAAGACCGAAGCATTAATTCCACTGGTTGCCATTATGGGCAACTTTACGGCCATCATCGTATTCATTTACTTCTATTTCACTTCACGGCACCGCGAACGCATGGCGCTCATCGAAAGCGGCCGGGATGCGCGTATTTTCAAACCTGAACGGGACGATTCCAATCGCTCGCTAAAATACGGCATGGTGTCGGTTATGGCGGGCCTGGGCCTGCTGATCGCCAGTGTTCTGGAGCGGCTTGGCATGCCTGGGGAAGTAGCCTATTTTTCGATGGTGCTCATTTTCGGCGGTATGGGCCTGCTGGCTTATTATTTTTCGCTGAAGGCGAGAAGGGAGTCTGATGTGGTGTAAAAAGCAATTGATTACCTTATCTTTTAAAAACCAATCACAATGAGAAAGGAACTTGTTTTTATTGTGGCGCTTGCCCTGATGGCTTCTGCTTTTTTGGTGCAAAGGCATACGGAGCCGGAAGTTATTATTTCGGACGAAAAGATCGAAGTCTTTTTTGCGAAAGGAATGAGCCAAAGCGAATTGAAGACCATCCAAAACCAGATGCGCGAAGTAGGCATCACCCTTACTTACACAGACCTCAAATTCAGAAATGACCGCCTGACTTCCATGAAGTTTGACATCAAAGACAGCAATGGACAGAGCGGAGGCGCCTACTACACCTTCCCGTTCTTTTTGAAGCGCCGCTTTGGGTTTTTTATTTCCCGTAAGGCAGACGCCCCCGTATCATTGATGGTGGGAAATTTCTAGCGCTTAGTACGCCTGGAAAGGGGACGCGGAGGAGTGTTGCTATGATGTGCTCTGTGGGACTCCTATGTTTCCATAAAATAAAAACGGCCTCCCGAGGGAGGCCGCTGAATCATCGTTTTTCGGATAAGTATAAGAGACGACAAATGGAAATTATCTTAATTGAAAGCCCTGCACGTATTGGTTTTGGGTAGCGGCGTTGGAAACAAGGTCTACGTCGAGCGTGCAGTTTTCAAATTGTATGGCGTAGGTTTGTTTGGTATGGCTTTGGTTGAGGATCGCGTTGTCCTTGAGGTCCAGCGCGAGAAAATTTCCTGCTTCCTTGAAGCTCATCATCAGTTCCTGAATGAAACTCAGAAGATTTTGGCGCATTCCGGAATTGAGCAGTTTTACCGTCAATTCTAATTTGATTCTTTTTGTGTTCATGGTATCGGATGTGTTTATGGGTTGTTCAGATAATTTTGTTCCGTCAGATGTCTGCATTAAGAACTGTTTTGAAATGCCGGATGTTGCACGGCATATATTTAAAGTTCTGTTAAAGCTTTTTAGTGTTTTGCATCGCAACCGGGATTGCACTTCTCTGCCTGTTTTCAATGGTCTTCGGTGCTGGTTTTAAGGGGCGTTTGGCAGCGGCAATCCCGGTTTTGATGCGTTTTGGGGTATTGTATGACCATTAGTGTCTTAAAAGCAAAAAACGTTACCTCTTGTGACAAACTTTTTTTTGCTTTTTTTTTGAAGGCCATTTCAGCTGGTCTGTTTTGACCGTTAATCACAGTCCGAAAAGACATACGAGAGGAAGGTCCAGGTTGGATTCAGGAGAGGAGTCATTAACCATTTTATAACAATTGGGTGGTGCGTTTCGGACTCGGCAGGTGTCGTGTTTGGAGGTGTCGGACACTTTCGAAAGTGTCCGA
>JALHPW010000595.1:0-1552 GCA_022842255.1 Saprospiraceae bacterium
GCCATTGGTGCTGCAAAGGCCGCTGGGGTGTCGGTAGGTATTTTCAACCATGTAGAGGAAGCAATGTCGCAAGGTCTTTTACCGGTTGGACGCTACGTACCAGAATCGGCAAATGTGGATTTGCTTGAAACTGCGTATCGACGTTGGAGCGGTTACCTAAAGGACTGAATGCTGGGCTTCACCACATGGAATTCAATCTTTGGTCATAATCTCATTTTTTTTAAATTCTGAAAACCAAGTAGCGCAACCATCCGTAGATATGTCATCTTCCTTCCTAAAGTCGTCAAAATAGAGGTAAATGATTGTGACGACAAACAGTCTTCACCAAAAGTTGCCCAAAGGTTTGTTTGCTAAGAAAAAAGGTGGATTTTTGCTCCGCTTATTTAGTCCACTTCTGAGACTAGGACAATATCTCTAATGCAAGACCAGCAACTTATATTCCGTCTTCAGGCACAAGACCGTGCGGCCATCGGCTCTCTGTACGATGCCTACGGGGCTGCGCTCTTCGGCGTGGTGTTGCGTATTGTGCAACAACGCGAGTTGGCGGAGCAGGTTTTGCAAGATACGTTTGTGAAAGCGTGGCGAAACGGAGGGAGTTATGATGAGTCAAAGGGTAGGTTGTTTACTTGGCTGTTGAATATTGCGCGGAACACCGCAATCGATGCCACCAGAACTGCCCACTTCCAAAAATCGCGTAAAACCGATTCCTTGGATGCGCTCGTACATAGCCCCGGTGGTGAAAGCATCAATACGGATGAAATCGGGGTACGGGATGTGGTGAATCGTTTGGATGAGAAATATAAGATGCTGATTGACTTGGTATATTTTCAAGGGTACACCCAAGAGGAGGCTGCTGAAAAGACAGGGATACCCATAGGTACCATCAAAACGCGATTGCGGTATGCCATCAATGAATTAAGAGGGGTATTTGGGGATCGAGGGATTTCGATTTTATTGTTGTTGTCAATGTCGGGTGCCGCTTAGTGTATTTCAAGGAAGGAAAATACTTGTTTTAACTTAAAAATTGAAAATTCAGAACGATAACCAAAGTTACATGGCTTTAAAGGCCTCATTTCCAAAGTTCATCGTTCATCGTTTTAAAAATAATGGATCTCCAATCATTCATACAATCGGGCTTGCTTGAGGCATACGTGCTGGGGCAATGTTCAGCCGAAGAGCGCGCACAGGTGGAGCGCATGGCATCCGAGCACGCCCTGGTGCGTGCGGAGTTGTCCTCCATCGAGGCCTCGCTTGAAAGCTATGCTGCCGCCCATGCGGTACAGCCCCCCGATTGGATGAAAACGCGCATCCTGGAGCGTATCGACCAGGAAACCGCTGCCAATTCGACGCCCGAAGTCCCAAAAGCCAAGTCCAATAAAACTATCTTGCGGCTTTTCCAATTCTTGACCTTTTTGTTAGCCGCAGCATGTAGTTTTCTCTTTATGCGGCAAAAGGATATGGGCCTTGAAAACCGCGAACTCAAAGCAACCAATGCCTCCGTCCAACAAGCCCTGGATACTTGCCAGCAACGTTTGCAAACACCCGATCCCAT
>JALHPW010000595.1:1562-3436 GCA_022842255.1 Saprospiraceae bacterium
TACCTGGTGTCAGACGGTAAAGGCATCAATACCCTGGTGTATTTCAATGCCCGCTTGAACCGTATGGCCTATGACCCACACGGACTACCAGCGCCCCCTTCCGGCGGACACTATCAGTTTTGGGCCATTGTGGATGGCAAACCAGTCAGTATGGGTATGAAAGCCAGTAATATGTGCGAATCTATCCACACCGTGAGCAATCCACAAACCTTTGCCATTTCAGAAGAACCTACCCCAAGCGGTAGCGCGTCCCCAACCACTGTATTGGCTGTTGGAAAGCCAATTTAACCCAGAGGGACCCTTACAATTCCTTTCGCTACACTGGTTTCATGCCTTTCTCGATGCGATTCGTCGTTAATTCCGGCGAATCGCATTGTCATACCTGCTATTTTGTTGTTGAATACTGTTGACTGTTGACCATTGACCGTTGACTGTTGACCATTGACCGTTGACCATTGACCGTTGACCGTGAACCGTTGACCGTAAGCCGTTAACCGTAAACCGTAAAAATGTCCCTAGCACTAAGTCCCGGCAAATTATTCCATTTGCTTACCTTGCTTGACCTAATCGAGCATGAAAAATCATTTTCCAAAGCCATGACACAAGAAGAAAAACAAGCCAAATCGTCTGAAATCATTCGCAACCACGTCGGTTTTTCGCTGGGTGCAGCGCTTATCCCGCTTCCTGGTGCAGATTTATTGGCTGTGAGCGGCGTACAGCTGAATATGCTCCGCCAAATGGCCAAACTATACAACGTCAGTTTTTTTGACCATTTAGGAAAAACCATCGTCTCCGCCATCGTAGGTGGAAGTGCAGCGCGTTTGGGCGCCAGCCTGATCAAGGCCATCCCCGGGGTAGGCACCATTATCGGGGAACTGAGTATGCCAATTCTTTCCGGGGCATCTACCTGGGCCTTGGGACGTACAGTGGCCAAACACCTGCAAAATGGCGGAACCTTGGAGGATTTGGACCTGACCAAAGCACGCAAAACCTACGAAACAGAGATTGACGAAGGGAAAAAGGTTGTACAAGAAATGGCCCAAAACCAAATGTCCCCTCAAAGTGAATCCGACGCTGCTATTGACAAAATCAAAAAACTAGCAGAGATGAAAGAGGCAGGCATCCTTAGCGAGGAGGAATTTAAGCAGTTGAAAGAGCGATTGTTGGGCCAAATATAAATGCCTTGACGCCATTTATACCCGTTCCAAGGGCAAATGGGGCGGTTCAGGCAATCTTACCGAAATGGTATCGCCTGCTTTGACCAAGCCGCCCTGCAAAACGATGGCCATAATACCGGCTTTCCGAATTAGGTTGCCAGCTTCGTCCCGTCCAAGTACGGCCTTCATCAATCCCTCCTGAATCCCATCGAGTTGACTGCAGGGGTTTCTCAGGCCGGTCACTTCCACGACGGCGCTTTCACCCAGCAGCAATTGGGTATGTCTGGGCAAATCAAGCAAATCAATGCCCAAGGTGGTGATGTTTTCACCCATTTGCCCAGGTTCAATGGAAAACCCAGCGGCTGCCAATTCCTCATGCAATTCCGAATGGATCAGATGGACCTGACGCAGGTTGGGCTGGGTAGGATCCTGTTGAACACGGGAACGATGTTTGACCGTGACACCCATGTGCGCATCCCCTTCCACCCCCAGACCGGCTAAAAGCAGAATGCTCGGCTCATTCATTTTGCGCATGGTGTGCCCTGCGCTTTTGCTGACTGCTGTAATGGTGCCACTCATAGCTTGATTTTTTAAAAGAATAGGTTCATCGGTAAAATCAGGCGCAAAATAAACCCGCCCTATAACTCCAAGCTATAGGGCGGGTAAAAATCGCACTTCGCAATTCCCACTTCCCACTTCGCTACTCCACCTTTACCC
>JALHPW010000596.1:0-2074 GCA_022842255.1 Saprospiraceae bacterium
GAAAACGGTTTGCGAAAAAGGGATCCGGGGTTTATTCACCGGGTGACTTTGAGTCACCCGGTGAATAGCGCAAGCGGTTCGCATTTTTCGCAAACCACTTTCCGTTGGGTATAAATGGATTGACGAATGACGATTACATGATTGTTATTGCCCCATCTGCTGCTCAATCGAAATCACAATAAACTCAGCGGGGCGTATTACGGCGATGCGCACCGTGACCCTCATGATTCCCGCCAAAACATCCGCCTCGGTCATGGTGGAGCCCAGGCCAATATCTACACCAAACGCTTGGTCCGGGGTACTACCGATCAAGGCGCCGGATTGCCAAACCGTGGTCAGGAAATTGGTAACCATAGATTTTACGGTAAGCCAGGTATTGGAATCATTCGGCTCGAACACATACGCTTCCATCGCGTATTTGATGGATTGTTCGATAAAAATAACCGTGCGCCGCACATTGATATAGCGCCAATCCTGGCTGTTTCCATCGAGGGTCCGCGCGCCCCAGATGAGCACCCCCTGACCAGGGAAGGTCCGGATGGCATTCACCGCTTTTCCATCGAGTGGAACGTTCAGGTCCTCCTGCATTTCATTGGTGATGTCGACCGCCGGCCGGAGCACCGAGTGAAGGCTTACGTTTGCAGGAGCCTTGAATACGCCCTCCTGGTTGTCCACCATGCAGTACACCCCTGCAATGCCCGCGCTGGGTGGCAAAAAGTTTAATTGCTCCAGTATTTCAGCCATGATGGATCGGTACAAGGGGCTGATGGCCAACAAGGTTTGCTGCAGGACCTTATCGCTGGAAAGCGCGGCTTGGTCAAGTCCCTTGGACTCCGCCTTGGCGGCCTTGAGTGCATTTATTTCCTTTTTAAGCAGCTCCGCGCGGTTTTTATCCAATCCTTTCGATTCGTTTTGCGCCACTTCCACCAAAAGCAGTGCAATCAAATAGGGCCACGACCCAGGATCGATGTTTCTAAATGTCACCGCAGCCGCATCCGTGATATTGGTGTGCAGCCAGGGATAATAAGCGGCGCCCCAGCTTAGGTTTTGGTTGCCGATTTGCGCGCGGAAACCGTCCACAAGTCTTTGGGTATCCATTGCATCGGTATCGTTTTGATCCATGAACACATCGAGGATACAGAACCGATTGGCCATTGCGGCACCATGCTGGAGCATCCCTTGCTGCAGGGTGGCCCGATCCGCTTGGCCGAGCAGCATGGCATCTGGAATCACCAGCAGGGTGGGTCCTGCTTCCTTTTGCAGGCTGGCAATCCCCTTTAAGACGGCTGCGCCTTGCACAATCATTTCACCATTGAAATCAGCAAGCGCTGGCGGCGAGTCGTAATTGCCAATGGATACCACATAACAATCGGTGCCTCCATTGGCAAAAAACAGCTTCATGCTATAATACAGCAGAAACCGGGTTTCGGGCTTTAAAGCAAGGTCGTACCCGAGCTGCTTGTCGGTGGAAGCGGCAAGGGTGTACCTCGTATCCGGTCCGTCGCCGAAATACAGCAGATATTCCGAGAAGGACGAAATCCGAACCGGCACATGGTGCAGGTTTTGTTGGTTTTGAACGGCTTTTTGGGTGTAGCCTATGAAAACTGGGATTGCTGTGGGGATGGGGGTGATGGAGTTTGGGAAGGCGTTTTTTTCTTGGATGTATACGCCTGGGGTGGATGAGATTTTTGCCATGATGGAGGTATTTCTCTTGCTTTTTTGGGCAAAATAGGCAATTTTGTGCTATTCTCATTGCAAGTTGCATGCGGCTGAATTGCCAGCACAAAAGATTTAACCGTTGGAGCAAAGGCTGCAAGCCAGGCACCTAGTATTCCAGCTTAGGACAAAAGGGTTTGAACTTCTTGTTGAAGAATTGGCAGGTGCTTGATTACAATTTCCCAGAGCATGACCTCATCCACTTCGTCGTAGCCATGAATTATTTTGTTGCGTGTGTTCACAATGCGGCGGGCGTTTGAAATCGGCAAGTTTCCATCTATTTGCAAGATGTTGTTCATTGCTTCTCCAATGATCTCAATTTTCCTTTCCACAGCGGCGCGGATCAAAGCAGATTTGC
>JALHPW010000596.1:2084-3429 GCA_022842255.1 Saprospiraceae bacterium
GAAAACGGTTGAAATTTTTCTTTTCACCCACGAAAGATTCGATTTCTGTAATGGCAAACTGTATATCGGTCAAATATTTACGAATCTCGTCACTCATAAATGGGCGTTTTCGTCTGGTTCATGACTTTGATGAAAAACGGGTTGCGCAGGTTTTTTTCAACTACAATATCCACTTCGCGCTGAAACAGTTTTTGTAAGGATTCTTCCAAGGACCAGAAGTTTTCTGCATACTGACCAAAGGGAATCTTTTTGAAACTCACCAGCAAGTCTATGTCACTGTCCGCACCAAATCGATCGGTGCATACTGACCCAAACACATGAGCACGCTTGACTCGGTGTTCGCGCAGGATCTGCTTCACTTGTGGTAGTTTTTCTGAAAAAAGTGGCTGTAGCATGGGACAAAAGTAAGGCATTTCAATTGAGGAACAATGGCCCTCTACCGCTCTTCTGGCGCAAAGGTTGCAAGCCAGGTACCTATTATTTACCGGTTTTACCAGCCAAACTAAATTAGCTGTCCGAAGCCTAGCGCAAGCGCGACTACACTCCAAGCCGCCTCGAAACACGCGTTGCAACCATTTCCAGCAATTCTGGCGGCCCAATCACCCTCAAATCATTTCCAAACCGAACCAACTCATTCCAGTTCGAACCACCCTTCTGCCAGCGGTAAAATGCCATAAATGAATTATTATTGCAGTGCCAAACATGATATCTCATGGCAAAAAGACAACCTATCCCGCACTTCAGTAGCTTTTCAGCTCTTATGGAAGAACACGTCCTTTCACTCGCTCAAGCCAACCCTGAATATGAGCGATTAGATGGCCTTTCCGGTAAAGGGAACAGGAGCAATTTTGCCACCTTTGACCATCACGGCCTTAAATGGAAAATGGCCATGGATACCAAAATTGGCCGATTGCTGGCTGCATGGAAATTATATCAGGAAGGGAAGGAGCCTTTTGTGCAAGCGAATACTGGTTATCGGTTGTGTTTGCGGTTGAATGATGGGGGTTCGGGAAAAGCGAATGGGCTTTTTGTTTATGCGGTTTGAAAAATGGCATAAGACTTGTTGATTTGCTTAAGTAATACTTTTATAGCCTTGAACTAACATAAAAATTAGAATATTATTACAAAATACAATCTATTATGACTACTGACAAAGCGAAAATCATCCAAATTGTTTCTAAACTGGATGATGAAAAACTTGGGCTTCTCATGAAATATCTTGATTTGTTATTACAGAATCAGATTGATAGTTCTGGAATTATGCCTATTGGTATTCGTAATAAAATGAGAGCAGCTGGTTATAATGACATAAAGGACCTATTTGCTAAAATTGAAACACAGAATA
>JALHPW010000597.1 GCA_022842255.1 Saprospiraceae bacterium
CAACAATGACCTGTTGAACATTTCGGCACACATGGACAACGGCGTCTTGTTCAATGCCAATGAAGGCTTTATCCAGTACAGGCCGGAATTGGAAAACCGCTTGGCCGAGGAAAAACCGCTGTTGGTAAGCAGGGTGGTAAATGTGGCGGAAGACAGCATTTTATATGAACGCAACCCTTTTGGGCCCAAGCCCGAAAAATCAACGTACTTGATTGTTTCTCACCGGGCAAAGGTCCTGCAGTTTGATGTGGAGGCATTTCAATTCAATGGGGTGAGCAACCAATTGTTTCGCTATTGCCTGAAAGGATTTGATGATGGTTATGGGGAATGGACCAATGCCACCACCAAAGAGTACACCAACCTCAAGGAAGGAGAGTACGAGTTCAGCGTGCAGACCAAAAACGCGCTAGGCCAGGTCTTGGCGAGCCAACCCATCTTTTTAAAGGTAAGCCCACCGTTCCACAGGAGTTTGTTGGCCCAGTTCTTTTATGTCCTGCTTGGCATTTTATCCCTGGTGTTGGTAGCCAAGTTGCAAAAGCGGCGCTATAAATTAAAGGCATTGGCAGCAGAAGCGGCCAAACAAAGAGAGTTTCAGAAAACACAACAGGAATTGCTCGAGGTAGCCCATCAAAAGGAACAGGTGGTAAGGCAGATCGAGGAAGATAAAATGAAAAGCGAACTTCGGCACCTAAATAGTTTGATGGCCGCTTCCACCATGAACCTGGTGGTGAAGAACGAATTTATGGAAACCATTAAGGAAGCACTGGACGAGGTAAGGCGAAAGGGCAACAGCACGGAAACAAAGTATGCCTTAGAGAAAATCGTAAAGGAAATAGACACCTCTTTGAGGCTCCAGGAAGACTGGAAACAATTTGAATATCATTTCGACCAGATTCATGGCGATTTTCTGAACCGCCTGCGGGAGCACTTCCATGACCTCACCCCCAATGAGCAAAAACTCTGCGCATTGCTGCGGTTAAACCTGAGCACAAAAGAAATCTCCAACCTCATGAGCATTTCACTTAGAGGGGTGGAAATCGCCCGCTACCGCCTCCGCAAAAAACTGGGGCTTGACCTCGGACAAAACCTGTCGAAGTTTATTTTGGAGTATTAATCACTGTATGCACTACGTTTTGAATACGCAATTAGAGGCACGACAAATGCCCCATAAAGAAAGCATTAGTGCTGTTTCAAGTAGGTGCCCCTCAACTGGGTAACCTTGTATTCCGGAAGGTCACCCGCCGCGCCCACATTTTTGGTCTCCCAAATGCGCAGGGTGTCGCCACGCACCCGCCAAGCAGTGGCAATGGGATCGGATTCCTTTCCTTTATTCACCAAATACATCAAGTTGTATTGTGGGTCCTGGATAAAACCAGCCCCGATACCCGATGGCCAGGGCTCGTAGAGATCAAAATCGCCGAAGCCCAAATGCGTCCCGTCGGCGTGCAATTCAACAATAGAGGTGATGGCAGCGCCACCCTTGGGGGCCAGGATGATGTAGTTGCCCGTAAGCCTTTTCCGACCCAAGGCAATCGTCACATTGTCGATGCTGGAAACATCGATTCCGTCTTGTGCAACAAAATCCGTTGGCCAACCCGAATCCGGACCACTT
This sequence comes from Saprospiraceae bacterium, assembly GCA_022842255.1. Classification (GTDB taxonomy): domain Bacteria; phylum Bacteroidota; class Bacteroidia; order Chitinophagales; family Saprospiraceae; genus M3007. The sequence continues at coordinate 1,613 of JALHPW010000597.1, forward strand.
GGTGGGACAATGTGTAATACCCCAGTTTTTTCGTCATAGGTGGCAGTACTGGTTTTGCCTTCAAATCCTTCAAATGCAATTTCCAGGGTATTGGCCCCTGTGACTTTAAAAGCCCCAAAACCAGCATCGGAAAGACAAGAAGTAAGCAGAAGCGTGTCCTTGGCTACAAAGACCAGTTCGGAACAAGGGATATTGGAGAGCGTGTCCGCTACGTTCTCCGCAAACAAGGCGTCGTTAAACGGCTTTGAAACCCAATATTTGTGGGCTATAATGTTCGATGTAATCGTGGGATTGACGACTGGAGCGTTCGATTGGTTTTTACAAGATGCCAACAATAGGGACAGGCACAAGAGTTTTAGCAGTGATCTCATGAATAATGTGGTAAAGGATTGATTTAACAACAAAGTTACAGGTTTGGACCTATTGAAAGCACTATTTTATGGGGAAGGCCAGACCTTAGCGCAACACCGTTATATCCCCTTTGATTTCCTCCATCCGACCCGGCTCTACCTCCACCTTCGCCACAAACACAAAAACACTGGGCGCCACCGCCTGCCCGCGCAACGTACCGTTCCAACCCTCGACTGGGTTGTTGGTGAAAAAATCTTGTTTTTCAAACACCAATTCCCCCCAACGACTGTAAATCAGCAGGTTTTTGACCAACAAGGGCTTTTCGCTAAACAAACTAAACACCCCATTCCCTGAGTCGGCCCCCAATCGAATCACATTGGGCGCATATACCGGGGGCGTCACCAACACCAAGATGCTGTCGCTGCCAGGACAGCCACCTGCATCAAAAACCGTCAATTTTACCCAGGTGCTTTTTTCCGGCCTAAAAGTGTATTCCAGGCAATCTGGACACAAACTGGTGTCCTGCGGTACCCACTCGGCACCGAAAATCGGGTTTCCTGCGGTAGATCCCACAATAATGACCTCTTCCCGTGGCCGAAGCGGCTCAGGCAATTGTTTGAAGTACAAATCCACAAACACGCTGTCTGGTTGCCCCATATTCAAATGGACTGGCTCGTTATAACAACCGGAGGCATCTTCCACTACCAGTTTATGCAAGCCAGCATGGACCATCTGAAAGAATGGGTCATTGGAAAAATGCTGCCCAAAATCAATCGAATATCGATAGGGTGGGGTGCCACCATTGGGAATCCCAAGCTCAATCCGTCCGTCCGAAAAATCGAAACAGGATGGCTGCTCAGCGCTGTAGTGGAACTGCGGGGCAGTCAGTGGTACCACAATGGAGTCCGAGGTAGGCATGGTCTGCTTGCAGCCGTTCAGGTAAGCAATGGCCTTGTATTTGCCGGGCGCCAACACCATAAACCTGGGGTCCGGGCCCTCCAAAAACAAAGAATCATCGTATATCCATTGCACTTGATCAAATACCCCCTGCGCTTCCAGGGTATCCGGACAAATGCCGTCGCCTTTGATACTGAGATGCACCTCTGGCCTGCGGACGACCGGTCCTGAAAACAGGGCGGCGTAACTGATGTCCTTGTTCCGCACAACCAAAGATACCTGTATGGCGCCGCTGGATTCAACCCGTACCATCGAATCCGTACGTGCTGTGCTGAAAAAATCCATCGCTCGGTAAGTGACAAACTCTGGGTTGCCGGGAACATCCGTAGGTTCCCCCAAGGATCGTTCTAACGGTCCCACCCAGGCCTTGACGCTGGCATCCCGTTGTGCTACAACCATCAAGCCGCCCCCAAAACGCACTTCGTTCAAGCGGTTGGGCAACAATACATAATCCAGGTTGTGTGGCAAACCACATTGAATGGGCGGCACCACCATCCAGGAGCCT
>JALHPW010000598.1 GCA_022842255.1 Saprospiraceae bacterium
GGCTGATGTTTGGCGGTTTCAAAGGTTTGGTCGAAGGCCGCTTGCAAGGCCGGATATTTTTGCTGCACCATGCTCGAGAACACCTCATTCCCGCACAAAATACGGGGGGCGTTGTTTTGGGAAAACAGGGCAGTAGTGCACAAAAACGTGAGTAAAATGGGCAAACAATGTTTCATGGCAAACGATTTTTGAGTGTTGGGAAAAAGATACCGCTGCAAACGTAGAAGGATTTTTTCGCCCTCCCAAGGTTCGCACCCACAGGTATTCATGGTCGAGTGAACAAAATCGTCTGAACTGCATTTTGTGGACACAAAAAACAAAAAGCAGACCCATTCAATGTCCAAAGAACCAAGCCGCTCAACCGGCCAGCTTCAGGTCCACTACCCATTTTTCATCCCACAACTCAACCGCCAGCGCGCTATCCGGGTATTGTTGCCGCGCAACTACGAAAAAGACCCATCGCGCAGGTTCCCAGTCATTTATTTGAAAGACGGGCAAAACCTCTTCGACCCTGCCACGGCCGCTTTTCGGCATTGGCGCTTGAAGGAGTTCATGGCCAAACAACCCTTGAAGCGCCAAGCAATTTTAGTGGGCATCGACCATGGCGGCATCGACCGGGGGCAGGAATATGCACCTTTCCCACGTGGGAAAAACGGCGGACAAGGCGATGCCTACCTGCAATTTGTGGAGCATACCTTAAAACCCTTTATTGATCGGGAATACCGCACTTGGCCACACCGGGAGGCCACGGGGATGGTGGGGTCCTCGTTGGGAGGTTTGATCGCTTTTTATGCTGCCATGCGGTACAGCCATATTTTTGGGAAAGTAGGCGCGCTTTCCCCTTCATTATGGTTTAACCCTCAGGTGTTGGGTTTGGCGGCAAAACACAAGGACCTGAAAAGTCAAATCTATGTAAGCGGCAGCAAAACCGAAACACGTGGCATGTTGCCCGCACTGGAAAAAACATATTGGTCGCTGAAAAACGGTGGTTATACCGATGCGCAAATCCGGGTGGTAGCGCGCGACCGCGGCAGTCATTCCGAGGCGTTTTGGGCGCGGGAGTTCAAGCCGATGTATGAGTGGTTGTTTCCGGTAACGGCTTTTTAAAGGGAATTGGCCCTAAGAAACTGTTTCAACCAAATGCCCTTTGGATTTGGCTAGGGCTCTTCCCCAGGCTGCAATTTCTTCAATCATAGGGAGCATCGTTTTGCCAAAATCGGTGAGCGCGTACTCTACGCGCGGCGGAACTTCAGCAAAGACGGTCCGACTCAAGATGCCGTCGGTCTCCAATTCCTTAAGTTGCAAAGACAACATTTTTTCAGTGAGTTGTGGAATCTGACGTTTGAGTTCGCTGAACCGACGTGAATCTTTTCGGAGATACCAAAGGATCACCGTTTTCCACTTGCCGCTGATGTAACTCATCGTGACATCCAGTGCGCAATGGTAGGTTTTACCATCCATTTCGATGCGCATTTCTTTTCCTTCGATTACCATATCGAATTTTTAAAACTACATAGTGCACATAGTTCACATAGCTGTTCAAAGCCAACCGTGGTATCTGCCTAAGCGGTATGAAATTTTAAAAAAAAATTTTAAATCAATGGGTTGATAATCAATAATTAAGTCAAAAACGAAAGTATACTATCCATTTTGACAGTACTTGTATTAAGTAAAGTAACCCATCAATTTTGCAGCAAGTTTACAATCAATAGTAAGCGATTTCGCAATTTTAACCTGTAAATTTCTAGACAACATGAATATTGCAGTATTTGGAACTGGTTCGGTCGGTCAGGCATTGGCCAACCGGTTGGCAGAACTTTCCCACCAAGTCGTAATTGGCACCCGCAACGTAGAAAATTCCTTGCAGAAAACGCAGCCCGATGGCATGGGCACGCCGCCCATCGGGGAATTCCTGAAAAACCACGCCCACATCTCGCTTCAAACTTTTGCCGACGCGGCCAAAGATGCCTCGGTAATCGTCCTGGCTACGAAGGGCCAAGGAGCGCAAGAAGCCCTTTCGGAAGCCGGGAAACTGGATGGGAAAATAGTCCTGGACATCACCAACCCACTTGATTTCAGCAAAGGCGGACTGCCCACTCTGTTTGCCAGCAACGATACCTCGCTGGGGGAACAATTACAGGCTGCGTTTCCCAATGTGTATTTTGTGAAATCGCTCAATACCATGTACAATGGCCTCATGGTCAATCCGCGCGCACTGGGCGAAGATAGCACGGTCTTTGTAAGCGGCAACGACGCTACCGCCAAAGGGGTCGTAGTAGGGATTTTGAAAGAATTTGGCTGGAAAGACTCCGAAATCCTTGATTTGGGCGACATCACCACGGCCCGTGGCACAGAGAGTTTGTTGCCGATATGGCTGCGGGTTTATTCGGCTACGAAGAATGGGTTTTTCAATTTCAAGGTGGCCACGGGGAAATAAAGCGCATCCCCAATGCCGAAAAGTTTGTACACCCCATTTGCCGGGAACGCATGACAAAAAATTGTTGTCTTTCAGCTTGTTAGATCTCAGGAGCCTGGCTTTTTTAGTTAAAGCTGGCGCATAGCCGTTCTCGGGGGACATTACTCAACGAACACTACCTCCGGCGGTTCACCCCAAATCGGGATATCGTTGGCGGTTAAAATTGGATAGGCTGAAGTAGCCCCGCCGATATTGGCTACTGCATGTTGAATAACTACGCGCCGGATTCGATGGTGTCGAATGACATAACTGCACAGGATGCAAGGCTCATGTGTAGTGTAAAGCGTGGTGGCAGAAAGGTCTTTTCCGTGTTTTTTAACGGCGTCCCGGATTGCCTCTACTTCGGCATGACAGGTGATATCTTGCTTGGCTTTTCCAGACTCGATGCCCTCGCCGATGATTTGTCCCTCCTTGACGACAACTGAACCGACGGGGGATTCGAGCCTTTGCCCAGCAATGGTTGCTAATGCTTCGCAACGAGCCAAGAAATGATGGTCATACATATTGCATAAATGGTATTCAAGCCACCCATAGATGGTTCTTGGTGGCTTTTAGGAGTTCTTTAATGCCTTGATTTCAGCTTCTAATCTTGCAATATACGCCTTTTGAGGCGCAAAAGCCGCTTCAATATCCTCTACAGTATAGCGCGGGGTAATGTGCTGCGGGCAATTCCAGTCAAAAGCCTGAATATCAAGTACCATTATCCGTTCGGGGCGGTGGGGGTAGTCGGCGGGGTCTATTGCTTCAAAAAGGGCCGGGTTGTCCGCAAGTTCCACTACCCGGATTTTTGCGTAAACCTTCAGTCGGGCACGTTGTGGGTACGACACCATGATGAGGGACACATTGGGGTTGGTTTGTGCATTACCCACCGTAATGTACTGCTTATTGCCGGTAAAATCCACAAATGCAAGTGTTTTAGGGTCTAATACCTTTAAAA
>JALHPW010000599.1 GCA_022842255.1 Saprospiraceae bacterium
CCAAATAACCCAAAGCATACATCCAACACTTAAAACGCGTTGATTATCAAACAGCATCCTTTTCTTCGGCTGGCCAATTCGTCTTGGAAAATGCGCTTGTACCTGTTGTGGAAGCTACCTTCCGCGTGGTTCATGGGTATTCGCGTGCGTTCCTGCGATCTGGAAAAAGCCTTGGTGGAATTGCCTTACGGTTGGCGTTCGCAAAACCCGTTTCGTTCCACTTATTTTGCGGCGCAATGTGCGGCGGGCGAATTCTCCACCGGGATTTTAGCCTTGGCTCATTTGCAGGGCAAACCGCCTGTTTCAATGTTGGTGACCCATATTGAAGCAGATTTTCTCAAAAAAGCCTCCGAAACCTTGACGTTTACCTGTTCTAATGGAGCAGATTTTGCCAATACCATCCAAAAGGCCCTGGACACCGGAGAACCACAAACCATTCAAGCCCAATCCATTGCAACCCTGCCCGATGGCCGCGAAGCGGCGCGGGTACGGATTACTTGGTCATTTAGGTTGAAGTAATGAAGTGATGGAGTGATAAAGTGATGAAGTGATTTTTTCTGCGTTGGCCATGGCTTCATCACCCCATCACCCCATCACTTCATCACTCCATCACTTCATCACTTCATCACCCCATCACTTCATCACTCTATACACTCCATCCCTCCATAAAAAATGGCATCCCTCTTCGGTCACATAGCAGTCTCCACAGCCATTGGCTATGCTTTTTTCCCAAAACAAGTGCGGCCGCTGACCTTGGTCGTGGCAGGTTTTTGTGCTTTTGCTCCGGATCTGGATGTATTGGCCTTTCGCTTCGGAATTCCGTATGAAAGTGAATGGGGGCACCGTGGTTGGACGCACTCGCTGCTGTTTGCCTTGATTGTTGGCGGGCTAATCGGTTTGTTTGTGAGTGGCCGACTGACTTGGAAGGGCCTGACTGCCTGGTTTGTGTTGAGTATGGCCTCCCACCCAATTCTGGATATGATGACCAATGGCGGCCGGGGCTGCGCGCTCTGGTGGCCTTTTAGTGCCCAACGGATATTCCTTCCTTGGCGACCGATTCAGGTATCCCCAATGTCGGTGAGCGATTTTTTTAGTCCCTGGGGATTGGAGGTGTTGGCCAGTGAGGTGTTGTGGATTGGATTCCCTTGTGTAGCCTTGGTATGGATGACTAAATTGGTAAAAAGAGGGTAGGGGCAGGTAGGTATTGATATTCAACGTCTTCATCTCCCAAACGGGCTGTTTCCACAAATTTCAAACGCGTCAACAAACGCAGCGCTTTTTCATTTTGGATGCTGGTAATGGCCACCACTTTTTCAAGCCCGATATGATTGAGCCCAAATGCAATAGCCAATTCCAGGGCAGCCTGCATGTAACCTTGTCCCCGAAAGGCAGGTTTTAGCACGCAACCCAATTCTCCGGCGCCCTTTTCAAAACCCCGGTAATAGCCACAGGTACCTACCACCCTGTTCTTTTCCAAGTCGACAATGCCCCAATGGATGGAATCCCCGTTTTGGTAATCGGCATCGATCCTGACTTGCATGGCCAGTGCTTCTGTTTCGTTGGTCGCCCCTTGCCCATCGTAGTAGGAGATCTCTACAAGGTCCTGGATGTCTGATGCTTGGATTTCTCGCAATTGAATGGACTGATTCTGAAGTTTGGGAAAAACCTCATAGGGTGGTAGATTCATGATATGGATATGCTTTTTATTGCCACTTTTGCGCAAACAAGTCACGACACATGCGTTTTAACCAACTTTTCTTGAAATCCTTGCGGATTTTGCCCTTGCTGGCCTTGGCTCAAGCGGCTTTTGCACAAGACCTCCTTCCCCTTACCGATCTTTCTTTCTGGAAAACAGGCAATGCCCGCAACTGGCAAATTGTTGCCAACGCGTTTGCACCCCTGGACCAGGACGATAAAATGACGGTCAGCAAAGGTACCGGCGTTCTGGTCAACCTGCCCGATAAAAAAAACAGGGCCAACCTGATTTCCGTGCGCGAGTTTGGCGATGTAGATGTCTCCTTCGACTTCATGATGGCCCGTCATTCCAATTCCGGGTTTTATTTGCAAGGTCGATACGAGGTGCAGCTCTTGGACAGCTGGGGGGTACAAACCCCTACTTTTGGCGACTGCGGCGGCATCTACGCCCGTCGTCGTTGGAACCCTACGGAAGAACTTTTTGATGGTGTGCCACCGCGCCAAAACGTCTGCCTGGCCCCTGGGCTGTGGCAACACCTGGACATCAGTTTTCAGGCACCCCGTTTTGATACAAATGGTAAAAAAACCTCCAATGCCCGACTGCTCAAAGTGGTGTTGAATGGTACCATCATCCATGAAAACCTGGAACTTACGGGTCCAACGGGTGGCCCCATTGATGAACGGGAAGCACCCACAGGACCGTTTATGATTCAAGGCGATCACGGCCCCGTTGCTTTCCGAAATTTCAAAATCAGCGACCGTCAGGGTAAACCCGTGACGGCAAGCCAAGCCTTCAATTACCAGGTCATCTATGGGCAGTTTCGCGCACCAGAAGATTTTGCTGGCAAAAAAGCAGATTTGGAGGGCACGACCGATAAGCTGAGTTGGGAGGTAGCCAAACGCGACAATGCGTACGCCATTCTTTTTTCCGGCCAAATTCAATGTTCTAAAGCAGGAAGCCATCAATTCGTGCTTCAAAACAGTGGCAGATCCTCCTTAAAAGTAAACGGTAAGGAAGTGTTGTCAGACGTATGGACTACCTGGAACAAGCCGCGAACGGTAGCCGTGGATTTGCCCGCCGGGAATAATAATCTCTCCCTGACCATCTACAAAATGGACAATTGGCTGGAGCCTTATTTGGGGTTGTGGGTGGAGGGCCCCGATTCCAGGTCGAGCGAATTGCACAGTAGGAGCTCTGTCCTGGGTGTTGCGCCGCACGACCCTATTTTGTTGGAAGCAACGGAACCCAACGTGTTCCGTTCGTTTATGGACATTACACCGCCTAATGGCCCTAAAAAACGCGTTGTGCACGCCGTTCATGTCGGCGACCCAGCCCATTTGCACTACACCTACGATCTAGATAACGGGGCCGTAGCACAGGTATGGAAAGGAGATTTTCTGGATACTTCGCCCATGTGGGACGACCGTGGCGATGGGTCTTCCAGGCCAAGAGGCTCCATTTTAAGTCTGGACGATGTGCCGGTATTGGTTGAAAAAAGCAAACTTTTTGACTTGAAAAGCTCAGAATATAACCCCATTTCGAATTTTAAACCACTGGGGTATGATTTGGACAAGGCTGGACAACCTGTTTTCCGGTACAAAATGGACAACCTGGAGGTAGAAGACCACTTGCAGGTGCTGGACCAAAAATACCTTAACCGAACCTTGATGATTCAAAACGCCCCTGCGAACTCCCCTTATGTTTGCCGCCTGG
>JALHPW010000600.1 GCA_022842255.1 Saprospiraceae bacterium
TAACTACGGGATGTAGCGCAGCCCGGTAGCGCGCGTCGTTCGGGACGACGAGGTCGCTGGTTCGAATCCAGTCATCCCGACAGAACTAGTCGTGATATTTTAACGCGCCTTTATCCCGATCCAAAACGCTGTAGGTCAAGCACTTGCGGCGTTTTTTATTTCTATCATGCAATTAGTTGATACCCACGCCCACTTGTATTCCCGTAAGTTCGACCCAGATCGTACAGGGATGGTTCAGCGCGCCATAGCTGCTGGAGTTTCACGGATGTATTTGCCTAATATTGATGCGGAATCCATCGAAGGGATGCTGGCACTGGAGGCTGAATTCCCAGCGCATTGTTTTGCCATGATGGGCCTGCACCCTTGTTCGGTACAGCCCGATACCTACGAAACCGAGTTGGCCCTTGTGGAAAAATGGTTGGGCCAACGCACCTGGGCCGGGGTGGGGGAGACGGGCATCGATTTGTATTGGGATAAAACCACGCTTGGCATCCAGCAAATCGCTTTTGCCCGACAATGCGCCTGGGCAAAGGATTTGAACTTGCCCATCATCATACACAGTCGGGAGGCAAATCGAGAGGCCATTGAGGTTGTCCGACAGGCGCAAGATGGTCGTTTGCGTGGCATATTCCATTGTTTTTCAGGTACTTTGGAGGAAGCAAAGGAAATGATCGACTTGGGCTTTGTGTTGGGCGTGGGTGGCACTTTGACCTATCCAAAATCAGAATTGCCTGCCGTGTTGCGCGAAATCCCGCTCGAGCATATCGTTTTGGAAACCGATGCCCCCTACTTGCCGCCAGTGCCACACCGCGGGAAACGCAATGAAAGTGCCTTTATTCGGCACACCGCCGAAGCGCTTTCCGAAGCCAAGGTGTTGCCACTCGCCGAGATTGCCCGTACCACTACGGCCAATGCGCTGCGGATGTTTGGCGAATAAATTTTAAAACAAGTTATTGTAATTTTAAAACATTTTTTTGAAACTTGTGGGCCGAAATAGGAGGCTCATCAGTTGTGCTTTGCTTTTGCCGCAGAGGCGATAAGGCGTTTAGATATTGAAATTCAACCTATTATGATTTTATGTCCCTGCACTTCTGTGGTGAAAAACACGTTTGAGATGGCCTCCTCTTCCGGTATTTTGGTCGCCCTGACCACTTTCGTTAATTGACCACATTTGCCAGTGAACCTTACCCAAGCAGCAGCAGCCCTCAAAAAATATTTCGGTTACGACCAGTTCCGTCCGCTTCAGTCCGACATCATACAAACGGTCTACAATGGTCGCGATACCCTTGTCCTCATGCCCACGGGCGGTGGCAAAAGTGTCTGTTTCCAAATCCCGGCCATTACCCTGGATGGGGTGACCGTGGTGGTCAGTCCACTCATTGCCCTCATGAAAGACCAGGTGGAAGCCTTGAGTGCCAACGGTATCCCAGCGGCTTTTATCAACAGTAGCTTGAGCACCGACCAGCAACGCAATGTGGAAACCGCATTGCTGGCAGGGTATCTCAAACTGCTGTACGTCAGCCCGGAAAAACTTGTTTCGCAAAGTTTCCAACCTTTGCTGAAACGTTTGAAAATCAGCTTGTTCGCCATCGACGAAGCCCATTGTATTTCTTCCTGGGGCCATGATTTTCGCCCGGAATACACCCAGCTGAAATTTCTGAAAAACCAGTTCCCAGGGGTTCCGCTCATTGCACTTACGGCTACTGCCGACAAGCTCACCCGCAAAGACATCATAGACCAGCTCGGTTTGGCCAATCCGGCCGTGTTCATCGCCTCTTTCGATCGACCCAATATCAGCCTGACCGTACGGCCCGGTCAGAAGCGTTTTGAGCAGATTGTGGAGTTCTTAAAAGAGCATCCCAATCAATCAGGCATTATTTATTGCCTTTCTAGGAAAGGTTGCGAGGGCTTGGCTGAAAAGCTGAATTCAAAAGGCTTTCGGGCGGCACACTACCATGCGGAAGTGCCTCCCGCTCAGCGTAGCAAGGTGCAGGAAGACTTTATCAACGACCGAACACCCATTATTTGCGCCACCATCGCCTTTGGGATGGGCATCGACAAAAGCAACGTACGCTTTGTGGTGCATTACAACCTGCCCCGAAACCTGGAAGGGTACTACCAGGAAATTGGACGGGCGGGCCGGGATGGCCTGAATTCCGATGCGCTGTTGTTTTTCAGTTACGCCGACTTGATTTCTTACCGGGAAATGATTGAGCAAGGGGAGGCTAGTGCCGAACAAAAAGATTTGAAGCTGGCAAAATTGGAGCGGATGTATCAATTCGCAGAGGCACCGGTTTGTCGGCGGAAAACGGTGCTCAATTATTTTGGCGAACCCTATGATAAAAGTTGCGGCAACTGCGACGTGTGCAAAAACCCGCCCCAGCATTTTGACGGCACCACGGCGGCCCAAAAAGCCCTTTCTGCCATCACCCGTACAGGCCAAAGGGTGGGCATGAGCCTGTTGGTGGATATTTTACGTGGCAGCCAACGTCGCGAAATTATGGAACACAAATACCACGAAATCAAGACGTACGGTGCGGGAAAGGAGCATGGTTATGACGAATGGCTTTTCCTGTTGTCGCAGATGTTGCATGTTGGACTGATTGAAATCGCATACGACGACCACAATTGCCTGCGTGTGACGGACGAGGGGAAAAGGATTTTGTTTGAAGGGAAAAAAGTTTCGCTGGCCATGCCGCAGCCCAAACAAAAACCGGGCGAAAAGACGGCCATCCCGAGGGTTGCCGAAAAGAGCAAGACTCAGCTTATGCGTGAAGAATTGCTGGCTCGGCTCATGGCTTTGCGCCGTGATTTGGCGGTGCAGCAAGGGATCCCACCCTACACCCTGTTCAGCGACCTGACCCTGCAACAAATGGCTGATTCCAGACCGCTTTCTGATGCAGAAATGCTTGAAATAGAAGGGGTTAGCGAACGGAAGTTGCAATTGTATGGGGATGCGTTCATGGGGGCGATTCGGCAGTTTGTCCTGGAGAAAACCCAGGCCGGGGAGCGGGTTACGGGCAGCACGCATTTTATCAGCTACGACCTTTTCAAGCGGGGGCATTTGGTGGAAGAAATTGCAGAACTGCGTGGGATAAGTACGCTCACCGTTATGGGGCATCTTGCCACCATGTACGAACGCGGTGAATTGATAGACCTCGGTCAGTGGGTCAGTCCCGAGGAATGCGATATCATTCAGGGCGCATTGCCCCTTTTTGAGGAGCCGTACCAGTTAAAGGTCATACACGAACATTTTGGCGAGCGGTTCAATTTTGACAAAATCCGCTTTGCGATTGCTGATTATCGGAGAAACCAGTGATAGGGGGCTTCTCCGAAGCGGGCTAAAAAGAAAAAGGCCCCGGTGCTCGTTTGCCCCGGGACCGGTTTCCCTTGTATAATCT
>JALHPW010000601.1 GCA_022842255.1 Saprospiraceae bacterium
GTAGGTTGGTCGTTTGCTGCTCAAGTTTTTGAGTCAAAGCTCCCCCACCCTGCCATCACCGTACCTTCCCCGCGCGCACTCCAACCGCCCCCTTTGCCGCCTCCCGAATTGGGTTAACAATCATTTTTTGGGGTTATCTAGGTCTTGTCCTTACAGGATGGGCTTTCCCCTGTTTTCACAAAATATTGTTTAACCAATTCACACATAGCAATGAAAAAATTGTTGCTGTGGTGCTTATTGTTGGGCGCAACCCAGGTTGCCGTAGCCCAGGTAATCACCATTAAAGACCAGAAAAGTGGTCAACCCATTGAAGGGGTCACCATATCCGCAACCAGTCCACGGGAATTCACCAGCACCAATAACAAAGGCCAGGCCGAACTTTACAATTTCAAAGGAGCGGAAAGTATCGAGCTTCGTGCCTTGGGCTACCAATCCGCAACCACCAGTTATGCCGCGCTAGAAGCAGCTGGTTTTGTGTTTTCCCTGCAGGAATCAACCCTCAATTTTGACGAGGTGGTGGTTTCTGCCACCCGCTGGAAACAGGCGGCTAAAGAAGTTCCAACCAAAATCATCGCCATTTCCTCCAAGGATATTGCCTTGCAAAATCCACAAACTGCGGCAGACCTGTTACGCCAGTCCGGCTACGTCTTCATGCAAAAAAGCCAACAGGGCGGTGGCAGTCCCATGATTCGTGGTTTTGCAACCAATCGATTGATTTACACCGTGGATGGGGTCCGCATGAATACCGCGATTTTTAGGGGGGGCAATATCCAAAACGTCATATCGCTCGATCCATTTGCCACCGAAAAAGCGGAGGTCGTATTTGGTCCGGGCTCCGTGATTTACGGGAGCGATGCCATCGGTGGCGTCATGAGTTTTCAAACACTTACCCCGCAGCTTTCGGTTGAAAACCCACCTTTTATTACTGGAAAAGCCATTACAAGATATTCCTCGGCAAACCAGGAAAAAACCGGGCACTTTGATATCAATGTGGGTTGGAAAAAATGGGCCATGGTAACCAGTATCAGCTCCAACGATTTTGGAGATTTGCGCATGGGCAGCGACGGGCCGAAGGAATACCTGCGTCCATTTTATGTGCAACGCCAGGACAGTACAGACGTGGTGGTGACCAATGAAGACCCACGCGTTCAACGCCCTTCCGGTTATTCACAAATCAATCTGATGCAAAAACTGCGGTTCCAACCCAATGAAAAATGGGATTTCCAATACGGCTTCCATTTTTCGGAAACCTCGGAATATGCCCGTTACGACCGCCATATTCGCTATCGGAAAGGCCTGCCGCGCTATGGGGAGTGGGCGTACGGGCCACAGAGCTGGACCATGAACAACCTGAACGTCACGCACAACGAGACCAGCAAACTATACGACCAGATGAACCTCCGCATGGCACGGCAGGTATTTGAGGAAAGCCGCATTGACCGCGACATAAACAAGGACGAACGGCATATCCGAATCGAAGAAGTACTTGCACAGTCCTTGAACCTGGATTTCAACAAATCGCTTGGAAGCAAAACCCGCTTGTTTTATGGGTTCGAATTGGTCCACAACAAGGTGACATCCAAGGGTATAGACGAAAATATTGCCACAGGCGAAGCAGTGGATGGCCCATCCCGATACCCACAATCGACCTGGGCCTCTTATGGTGCTTATTTGACGGACCAATTTTTGGTTTCCGATCAATTCACCGTACAAGCAGGTATGCGCTACAACCACTTCAAACTGGATGCAAGGTTCGATACCACTTTCTATCCCTTTCCATTTTTGGAGGCCAACTTGAACAACGGTGCACTCACCGGGAGTCTCGGGTTCGTGTATCGCCCCACCAAAGACTGGGTGATTTCAGCCAATGGCGCCACCGCCATCCGTTCACCCAATGTGGACGATGTGGGCAAGGTGTTCGACTCCGAACCAGGAGCGGTAGTAATTCCCAACCCCGATTTGGCGGCCGAATATGCCTGGAGCGGCGATTTGGGCATCGCCAGAATATTTGGGGGCAAATTGAAAATAGACCTGACCGGCTATTACACCAACCTCCAAAATGCCCTGGTGCGCCGTGATTTTACCCTCAACGGGGAAGACAGCATCGATTACGACGGCACCTTGAGCCGGGTGCAAGCCATTCAAAACGCGGCAGTGGCCAAAGTGTATGGGGTGCAAGCTGGTTTTGAACTGAAACTGAGCCACGGTTTTGGAATCTCTTCCGATTTCAGCTACCAAAAAGGCGACGAGGAATTGGATGATGGCAGCACCAGTCCCGCGCGACATGCCGCACCTTGGTTTGGGATTTCAAGGCTTACGTATGCGGCCCACAACCTCAATTTGCAGTTTTCTGCGGAGTATAGCGGAGACAGGACCTATGAGGAATTGCCGGTGGAAGAACGGGGAAAGCCAGAAATCTATGCCATCGACGCCAACGGGAATCCATACTCACCGGGTTGGTACTCCTTGAATTTCAATGCGATGTACCGGTTTGCAGAGCATCTGAGCGTCAGTGCGGGCATCGAAAACCTGACGGATCAACGCTACCGTCCCTACAGTTCGGGCATTGTGGCGCCGGGTAGAAATTTCATTCTTTCGCTGCGGGCCACGTTTTGATTTTTGCAGCAAGGAATCTTGTTTAAACGGACGATTTTGGGCGGTCAGGGGGTGACTTTGAGTTCAATGCCATCAACTTAAATACTAGCATCGTCCAATGGTAAACCCAGCGGTGTTCAAGTCAATCCCCATGATTCAACTCGAATCTTAAGCTAACGTGTCATGCTGAACGCAGCGAAGCATCTAATTGTGAAAGCACAATGGGCTACCCCTTCAGGTGCTTCGCTGCGCTCAGCATGACACGCTAACTTGGAATGTCGAACTAGACTTAGAAGGTATCGTAGTTTTCAAGCAATACGTTGACGACCGACTTGTGGTTTACCCCGTTTTCAGCCAACCCGTAATGCTCAAACGAGGTTGATTGGTCACCAGCACCTCGTGTTCCAGTTCGCTGCTTTTGAAAAACACACAGGTACCGTTGCGAGGTGCAATGGTCTGGGTGGCCCCTTCATTGTAAATGCAGAGTTCGCCGCCGTGGTCGTGCTTCCATTCGGCATTCAGGTACATGATCATGGAAAATGCCCGGCTGGAATCGCTGCGAAACTGGTCCAGGTGTTTTTTATAAAAACTGCCCGTTTCATACAGCGCGTAATGGAATTCGTAGCCTGTGATGCCGGTGTAACAGGTTTGGTTCAGGTAGGCGACAAATGAATCCATCAGCACGAAAAAATCGTTTTCGTGCGGGTCTTTGTGCTCAGGATCAAGCCAATAGATTTTATCGCTTCGGATTAGTTTGTCGTGGGTAAGCCCCGAATCGTTGCCGATGCCAGCGGCAAGC
>JALHPW010000602.1 GCA_022842255.1 Saprospiraceae bacterium
TACCCGAATGCCACGCTCCAAATCGGGGATGGAGACCATTTGGCCGTCCGTACGGGTATTATCACGGTATCGGATTTTAGGCAAAAACATTTGGCTGCAGGCGGAGAGGGGGCACCCTTGGCCTTGTATGGCGATTATTTTTTGTTCTCTAAAAAAGGGGAGGACCGCTATTTGCTCAATATTGGCGGTATTGCCAACTTCACTTATCTGCCTGGAAATCAAAACCCTGCCCAGGCATTTGCCACGGACACAGGGCCTGGAAATACCTTGTTGGACGCATTTGCCCGCGAATATTTTGGGGTTCCGTTTGATGAAGACGCCCGGCTGGCCTCCAACGGCCGCGTCGATGAACTTTTGTTGGAAATCTTGAAAGCTGAACTTTTTTTCGCCAAACCATTTCCAAAAACCAGTGGCCCGGAGCTGTTTTCCAAAGATTGGGTAAAAGCGGCCATTGCCCAGTTGCCAAAAGGCAATCCCAATCCGTACGATGTAATGGCCACGCTGACCAAATTAACGGCAGACTCCATATCCACAGCCATTTTGACCAATCACCAATCACCAATCCACCAATCACTCTATTTAAGTGGCGGTGGGGCACACAATCCATTGATTATAAAATACTTACAAAAAAACCTACCCGGCTTTAAAATCCACCCCATGCAAAAACTGGGCATTGACGGCGATGCCAAGGAGGCCGTGTTATTTGCCGTACTGGCCAACGAGACTGTGGCTGGCAGGGTAGGGCAGGGGGAGTACCTGGGGGGCATTCCTTTGGTAGGGATGGGGAAGGTTTCATTTCCGGGGTAGTTGCAAGTTTTCCAAATCCTCCGGCGTATCCACACCCAAAGTTTCCCATTCCGTTATGCCCACGGCAATGCGAAAACCATGCTCCAGCCAACGCAATTGCTCCAAAGATTCGGACAATTCCAAGGGGGTAGGGGAGAGGTCGGCGATTTCCATCAGGGCCTCCCGGCGAAAACCGTATAATCCGATGTGCTTGTAAAAATCTTGTTTTTCAAGCCAATTTTCCTTTTCAACGCCACGAACAAAGGGAATAGGATGGCGACTAAAATAAATCGCCCCAGCTTTCGGGGAGAACACCACCTTCACGATGTTTGGATTGGAAAGAAAATCCGCACGGCCTATTTTTTTGGCCAGGGTGGCAATGGAGGCGAAGGAAGAACCCAACAGCGTATCGGCCAGTAAATCAATCTGTTGTGGAAGTATAAATGGCTCGTCCCCTTGTATATTCAACACGATTTGTGCTTCCGGAAAGCGTTGCGCCACCTCCGCACAACGGTCGGTACCGCTGGGGTGCGTAGGATTGGTCATCATCGCATCGGCCCCTAAAGTGCGTACATGCTCTAAAATTCGGGCATCATCGGTAGCCACCACCACCCGGTCAACACGCTCCGATTGGTTAACTTGTTCTAAAACCCGTTGAATCATGCTTTTTCCAGCAATATTGGCCAGAGGTTTGCCGGGAAATCGGGTAGAAGCCCAGCGGGCAGGAATGACTGCGAGTACCATTTTTTATAGAAGAGTGGGTTAGAAGCGTATTTTTGCGGCAGATTTCCCGTTAACCAATTCGATACCTATGAGAAAAACACCCCTTTTTGTACTGATTTTGCTGTTTTGCTCGGCTTCAATGCTTGCACAAGACGAGCAACCGAGCCCCTTGCTCACTTCGCGCGATTCATTATTGCTGACCGTGGAAGCCGGGAAAAAGTTCATCCATCACCCCATCAAGCCCAAGCAGACGCTGTTTTCCATTTCCAGGTACTACAACATTGGCTTGGAAGAACTTTTTGAGCACAACCCCGCTTTTCGGGACGACCCAACCTTGCGCATCGGCAGCCGCGTCAAAATCCCCATCCCGAACAAGGCCATAAAGCGCTACAAAAGTAGCAGCTTCGTGGCTTCGCAGAACACCTCAATTTATTATGTGGTGCAGCCGGGCGACAACCTGTATCAAATTTCGAAACGGTACTTTGAAATGCCGGTGGATAGCATTGCCAAGCGCAATCGGCTAAAAAACAACGCAATACGGCCCGGTCAGCGGCTGCAAATGGGTTGGATGGGCACTGAAGGCATTCACGCCGATTGGCGACCAGTTCGCCCGGTGACTGAATCCGATGTGCTTAAATCCCAATTCACCGAATCCAAACGGAACAAAAAGGAAATATCCGCCCAAGGCGTTTGCTTTTGGCCCAAGGACAGCAAGGAAAAAGGCTCCTTGTATGCCTTGCACCGCGAGGCGGCTATAGGCAGCATTATCCAGGTTAATAACCCGATGGGCAACCGGACCGTGTACGCCAAAGTGATTGGCCGAATCCCGGAATCGTACGAACGCAACATCGAGGTGGTACTTTCCCCGGAAGCGGCGCGAAAGTTGGGCGCCCGCGACCCACGTTTTTTTGTCAAAACAAAATATCTAAAATAGGAAAGGGCCTTGCCACTTTCTACTTTCAACATCTGGTACATGAACAAAGCATTTCTTTTCGCTAATCTTTTGATTATTACGCTTTTCGCTTGCAAACAAGACCCCAAAAACGCTAGCCAAACCCCTGCCCATATTCAACCGGGCGAGCAGGCCAACCCGAAGGTTTTGGCCGGACACTGGATTGCCGTTGATTTTTGTTCCTATGCCAACCAATACGGCTCTGTATTGGGGGCGATGAACAACGGTCACCTGCCTTATGCCTACGGCATTACGTTCAATCCCGCCAAGCCCGACAGCGCCCTTTGTTACAACGCCTTTGAATCTTGGTCGGTTCCGATGCGCTACAAAGCGGATACGCTGGAGCTGGTAGGGGCTCGGCCAGGAAAATCCATCTACTTGATTTATCACTCGAACATGGAGAAGGACATTACCATGATTGACCCAACGGGTGAGCAGGTGCGAATGGACCGCTTTATCAAATCGAAGGCAACCGTGCAGGACGCCTATTCGGCTTTTGCCATTGCATTGAACCACAACATCCTCGGCGGTGTTTTTACGCCGATTGGAAAAGGAGCCGGAACAGAGCCCGTTACGTTCTTTTCGGATGGCGGTTTGAAGGGCATCAAATCTTTCAATCGTTATAAAATTTGCGCTGGCGGCGACTGCTTTGTAGCTGGACAGGACATTGACGTGGTGACCTTGTACGACGGTCGGGAGGAGGAAAAAACATCCAAAATGTTCGGATACCGTTACAACGGCCAGAACGATACCTTGACCATTTACAACCTGGTCAACACCAACAAAGATGAAAAGGGCGCTTATAAGGTAAGTACCCCTGCCTATAAATTTTCCAGGAAAAAGCCTGGATAAGGCCCAAAATTGCCTTGAATTGCCCCTTTTTTCCTCATAAAAGGGGCAATTCAAGGCGAAATACAAATTGTTTTAAA
>JALHPW010000603.1 GCA_022842255.1 Saprospiraceae bacterium
ACCGGAGTCGCGGACCAGGGTCGTAGCCGCAAGCATGGTGCCATCGCCCCCCAAAACCATCACAAAATCAATGGATTGGGTTTGGAAATCTTCGTAGCCGCAAAATGGTTGGTAAGATTTTGGAACCTGTACTTGCCCATGAAGGTCCTTTAAATACGGCTCAAAGACACTGATTTCGATGCCTTCGGCTTGAAGCGCGTCGAATGCCTCCTGGATCTGAGGCAGGTCTTTTTCTTTGTATTGTTTTCCAAAAACTAGGACGCGCATGGTTTTACGGTGGACGGTTTACGGTGCACGGTTTACGGTTTACGGTGCACCGTTACGGGTTCGTTATTTTTATCGGGATTCGTTTTTTATTCCCAAATTTGCCGCAAGATAGGCAGCTGTGGTGATTTGCCGAATATGCTTTCCCAAGTGCTGCTTTTTGCCTACTAAAAACCAGCTAGCCTCAAGCTCCACACCAAGTACCTAAAACCGTGCACCGTAAGCCGTGTACCGTGTACCGTAAATCGAGTACCGTGCACCGTTAACCGTGCACCACAAACCGGATTAAAATGAAACCAATCACTTGTAAGGAAGTCATCCAAAAAGAGCAGGAACATTTGCGCTTGCGCCGCCAAAAACTAGGCATCGAACACGGTACCGAAGATAATCCCAACTGGTTTGGCATTGCGCTGTCGGGCGGGGGTATTCGTTCTGCCACCATCAACCTAGGTATTCTTAAAACCCTCAACAAGTACGGTATTTTGCAAAAAGCAGACTACTTGAGCACCGTATCTGGTGGTGGGTATACCCATGCCTATGTACAAGGGACGGCGAAGGAAACAGGCGATTTTAGCAAACTTTTCACTCCTGAGCATATCGAGGCGATGCGCGAACACGGGGAGTACATGGTGCCTCGAACAGGCTTGTTGGGGAAAAATGGCAACCTGTTGTTGCTGATTATCGCTTTTGTAGTCAGCTGGCTCATGAGCTTGGTGAGCCCGGTGATTGTCCTGGGCATTCTTTATTGTTTTTACCTTATTGGGGCCAGTTTTTTGGGTGAAAGTCCTTTTGCTTCCTGGGATTTTTTTGCTGGGCACGATTGGACCTGGTGGGCTTTGGTGATTCCGGGTGGGCTTTTGGCGGTTCACTTTGCGGCCAATATCATCCTGAATTTCAATTTGGGCGTGTCCAAAATGTTCAACCGGGTGGAGTCTGTGTTGGTGGGATTAGGACTGCTTTTGTACACCTGGTTTCTGGTTGTTGGGTACCAAGGCAGAAGTGATATTCCGCTGGACGATAAACTAGGCTATGCGGTTATCGCGGTGTTACTTTTTGGTATTGGCTTTTTCACCAATCCCAATGCGCTTAGTTTTCACCGTTTTTACCGCAAGCAATTGGCAGATTTGTTCCTTCGTTTCTCGGGAGAGCACGATAACCTGGAGCTGATGAAGGTTTTTGATGCAAAATCGGATAACCTTAAAGATTACATCAGCCCTTACCCGCTCATCAATACTTGCCTGAATTTGATGAATCCGGAGAAGGACGAAGCATTCCAGGGAACCAAGACCAGCGATTACTTCCTGCTCAGTCCGTTTTTTTGCGGCTCCAAATTGGTGGGGTACGTGCCCACGGACCGCTATTTCGATTACCAGCGGATGACCCTGCCGGCGGCCGTCACGATTTCGGCAGCAGCTGTCAATCCCGGCATGGGCATGTATTCCAATCGTTTTTTGAGCCTGATGATGACGATTTTTAATGCCCGGCTCGGCTTTTGGATTTCCAACCCCAGTATTTTGGTCAAGGCCCGCGCCATTGTGTGGTGGCCACTGTATTTCTTTTACGAACTCTTGGGGCGTATCGGTTCGGAGAAAAAAATGATCAATATCTCCGATGGCGGGCACATTGAAAACCTGGGGGCTTACGAACTCCTGCGTCGCGGGTGCCGACTCATCATCGCGGTGGATGCCGGGGAAGACAAGATTTACTCCTTTGCCGACCTCAATAATTTCATCATCCGCGCTCGAAACGAACTGGGGCTTGAAATCAGGTTCCGACCGAACGAACAACCGGAAGAGCTTATCCGTCCGCGGCCATCGCAGGTGTATTCGGCAAAACGGTATGCCATTGCCGATATTTACAAATGTTGGGAAGAGGTGGACGCTCCGGGCGAACCTGACAACAAAAAAATCCTCAATTACTCAAAAAAGGAGCGGGACGAAATGGGCCCGGTTGGCACCTTTGTGTACGTGAAGTCTTCCGTGCGCGCTCCGGAAGGAAAGCCTGATTTGGACAAAAGTGATGGGCTGAAGTACGGGACCTATAAGTATAAGATTTACCACCCCGACTTCCCGCACGAGCCTACCAGCGATCAGTTTTTTGATAAAATCCAGTGGGAATCCTATTTCCAGTTGGGGCGCTATATCGGTGCGGAGGTATTGGGTGTCAAGAACTTAGAAGCTGCGTCAGACAAACCCACGGTCGAAGATTTGCTGAATTGGTTCGACTATGGCATTAACTTCTTTGAGAAGCCTGATGCTACCAGTGAGTTTGAAAGCTTCAAAGCCCCGACCTCCGAAGCGGCTAAAGTGGAGGAAGAGGAAGTGAAGTACCAGATGTAATTTTAAAGGGTTGATGAGGTTTATGAGGGTTTATGAGGTTTATGAGGGTTGATATGGTTTATAAGGGTTGATTTTTTGCACTCAAAAACAGGAATTCTCCACTTTTGTGTACAAAAAATCAACCTCATAAACCCTTATAAACCTCATAAACCATATCAACCCCCATAAACCTCATCAACCCTCATAAACCTGTTGGGTCACACCCGCAAAGCGCCCCGAAATCCCCTGGCACCATAGTAGGATTCTGCTCCGTTGTGGTACACGAAAACATGGCCAAAGCGGTAATCGCAAAAGAGGGCGCCGCCGAGTTTTCGAATATCGGCGGGTGTTTTGATCCAACTTGAGGTTTTTGCATCGAATTTCCCTAGTTCTTGGAGTGCTCGATACGCTTGTTCGGTCAAGATTTCAATGCCCATATCAGCGGCCATTTCGATGGCGCTGTTTTCCGGTTTGTGTTCTTTTCTGGATTCCAGTGCTTCATGATCGTAACACAGGCTTCTTCGACCTTTTGGGCTTTCTGCGGAGCAATCGCAAAAAATGTACTCACCCGTCTGCTGGTCATGACCAACCACATCTGGTTCGCCCTCGGTGCTTTCCATGGCATTGAGCGACCATAGTTTTTCGGCATTGGATTCCAGTTTTGCCCGCACTTTGGACCATTCGAGGCCTGGATGCCGCTGCATGTTTTTTTCAAAACGGGTTTTTAAGGTGCTGAGAAGCGCCTCAGCTTGTATTGGAGACAATTCTTTTTTCATCTATGGATTTGTTGAAATGATTTTCCTGTCG
>JALHPW010000604.1 GCA_022842255.1 Saprospiraceae bacterium
TGCCCAACGCGGTGTCGCTGTAGGCCATAGTGGCGTAGAGGTTGGGGACAAAACCGAGCGCAGCTTTAAGATTGTCGAAAATGGCTTGGTTGCTGGCGCTTACTTGGTCGCGGGTGGGAACATTAAATTGTGTCATCTTTTGAAAATTTTGCTTTTGAAAATTTTGATTGAATTGATGACACAAAGGTGGGGGTGGCAACAAGCGGGCAAATAGGCATCTATTCCCGCTGATGTAGCAATACTTCCCTAAGTGGTTTTTTCTTCCCGAAATTCGCTCGGCGACTTGCCTTCCTGCCCCTTGAAAAAGCGGCTAAACGTTTGCAAGTCTTCATATCCGAGTTCGTAGGCAATTTCTTTTACAGGGAAATCGGTATACCGCAACATACGCCGTGCCTCCAGGATTTTTCGTTCCTGAATGATCTGTAGGGGTGTTTTTGAATGAAGGCGAGAAAAGGTATTGGAGATTGTTTTAGGTGATTTGTACAACAGCTCGGCGTATTCTGCCACCGTGTGTTTTGTCTTAAAATGCTGCTCCACCAAAAAATTGAACTCACGGATAAGGTCTACCTGGCCATTTTCCGAAACAATACTGTTCATTTTTTGTGCTTTATACAATCGGGTACAGAGAATGAGCAGTCGTTTGAGCATCATCAACAGCATTTCACTTTGCAGGGAATCCTTGGATTGCATTTCTAGGGAAAACATTCGCCACAAGACGTCAAATTTTTCCATTTCCTCGGAAGGAATTTGAAAAACAGGCAATTGGGAGGCTCCAAAAAACAGTATGCCTTTACACCCCACCTCACTATCCTGGTCAATTACACAAAAAAATGGCCGATTGAAACGCACCAACCGCAAAGAGGAAATCTTTACAACGCTTATCCGGTGAAACTGGGTCAAGCAAACAATCTCGTTTTTTTGAAAGGAATAATCCTTGCCATCAATATTGAATTGATTGTCATCCCCCGTCATCCAAAGCAAGGATTGCCCAACTGGGTTGTTTTCTTTCAACAAGCGACAATTGTCGGCCGTGATTTCGCCCAAATACAAGTATTCATCATTTATTCCTTTGTACTCCATGAAAATGACACCTAGATTTTGAAACCTTAGGAGGGGACTTATCTCCTTATCACCTTGAACGCAATGTCCCGGCCATGCCCCTGCATGATGGCCAGATTGATCCAGGAAAGCGCAAACTGCTCCAAAAGCACCACTTTGTCTTCGCCACCAAAATCCCAACATTCGCCAAAACCCGCATCGAGTGCCAGTTGGCGGGCTACGGATTTTGCTTTTTCAGAACTGCCCGCCATAAACATATCGAGTGCCACCGTGCCGTATTTGGGGTTGGCCATGTTCTCAAACCCCGTGGTGTTGAAGCATTTTACTACCTCGCCGGTTGTTTTGTCGGCCAAGGCATGAAAGACGGTAGGGTAGGGCTCCGGTTTTTGGCGCACGGCATTGGTGGCGTCTATCAAAATTTTTCCAGACACATCGCCCATCTCGGCGATGACCTCAAAAATTGCCGTAGGTGGGGTGGCGATCAAAACAACCTCAGCTTGTTTCACTGCTTGGGCAACCGTATTGAACCGGTCTTCCCCGATTTTAGCCGCCAAGGCCTTGTTTTTTTCACTGAGCGGGAATTTTGCGCCCACGAGTACGGTGTGCCCTGCGTTCACCCATTGCTGGGCCAGTGCTCCTCCTACGTTCCCGGAGCCGATGATGGCGATTTTGAACATGATTTTTGTGATGTTGAGTGTTTTTACTTGAATGTGATTTCTTTTCCCAAAAACTTTCCAAAACGTGCGGCAGATTGGGCAATGCGTGCTTCTTCGACCGGACCAACCTCGGTAAAATATTGCGGCTCAATCACAACGGCGTTTTTCTTTTCGGTTCGGCTCCACACGCCCACCACGCGCCCGTTCACCACCACGATGGGTTTGAATATGCCGTTCCCAGTGATGGCCAATGCGGTTTTGCTGGGGTCGAGCGAAGCGCCCCGTTCCTTGTAACTCACCATGAACTCATCAAATGCCGGAAGCAGATGGACCGATGGTTCAAATTTGCTTGGAACTTCCAAATCCTTTGGCATCCAATACGTTAGCTGGTCTAATGGCATCGAAACCAGCTCGTGTTTTATCATGTCCAAAGCTGTTCGTGCATCGCCTATGCGCAGGCCCGACCACCAGGTAAAGTCCTGCAAGGTAGCAGGCGCATGGCTGGTAAAATAACGGCGCGCGAGTTCCGCCAAACTTTCCTCACGGCTAAGCACCGGACTTGGGGGTACTCGTTCGTCGAGCAGGGCGTAGGTCTGTTCCTTGCCGCGCCGACTGCCATTGCAGACCACCAATTCCATTTCTGCGTGGAACATGATGAACACCATCCTGGAAGCATTGGCTGGAATTCCGGATTGTTCGATGATTTGTGCCAATTCCTTTCGGGTCAGTTGCTGGCCACCTTCCAAAGCTTTAGCGATGATATCGTTGGTGCGGTTAAAAGTGGCAGTATCCAGGCCCATTTCGCGTTCCATGGCCGCACCCAGGTTGGAAATTTGTGGCGCGCTGAGCCGCATCATCCAGCGGATATCCGCAGCGGACACGAAATGCCAGGTTGGGCGCAAAATATGGGTTCGCAAAATAGTGCCCGAGTCGATGGCTTGTTCGATGGTTTGGTCGGTAGCCTCGGGCAAGCGCAGTCCGATGGCCCATTTGGCATGGGTATATTCTTGCGCTTGTTTGGCGCCATGCCAAGCTACCACCTCCTGGGGCGTGTTGAATTTGCTTTGTGCAATCTGTTGATTTTGAAGGCGTAAGTGGGCAATGATGGTTGGTGTCAGCATAGGGCTGCAAGGTAAAATTGCAGCTTGTTTCTCCGGTAATGTTATCGTCGCTTTTCTGAATAGGAAACCCCAAAAGTTGCAATCAAATCACGTTGCTTCACCTGTTTGATGGTTACGTTTTCATGGTCGTACATCAACATCGCACTGATACTCAGGCCCTTCCAAACCGGGAAGTCCAGCCCAAGCTCCGTATGCCAACGATAATTGTTCCTATCCTCAAGGGAAGGCTGAGCGTAGGCTTCATAATACAACCTCAACTTTTGTTTGGCAAAGGCGTGCTTGCCAAAGAGCCGGAAAGTTGCCCTCCAGGTTTTGAGCTCCTCAGAGCCATCATATTCCGGAAAATTGAACGTATTGTCCGAAAATTGCGTGGACTCGAACACCCCGGAGGCAGAAAATTTCAGCGCATGTTGCTGTTTTTGAACGATTTGCCAGGTGATGCCCGCGCCACTGAAATACCTGAAATCAATCTTGCGCCGAAAATTGCCCGACAAAAAGGCCATTGCAAATGGGTATAGACGGCGGTGTTGGTAGAGGTAAACGAAGTTT
>JALHPW010000605.1 GCA_022842255.1 Saprospiraceae bacterium
CCACAGGCATACCTCCATCCATAGCATTGGTTGCAAAAGTTCTTCTGCAAGTATGTGTTGAAATTTTTTCCCACTTTTGACATATTCCATCTACCCTTTTTCCACCAATATATTTGGTGAATTTAAAGGTTTGATTTATGCCAACGAGTTTTCCCAATTCTTTCAAATAGAGGTTCATATTGGTATCCGAAATTCCACGGGGAGGGTTGAAATTGTATTTTCGTAGCACCATTTCAGCCTCTGGGAAAAGTGGGTAATTGATAATACCCCCTGTTTTTTTTGCGCGAAGTTCAATTTCCCTTGTACCATCTTCCTGAACGGGAAAATTATTCTCTGACAAATTCCTGTAATCTGAGAAGCGCAAGCCAGTATAACATCCAATCAGGAAAAGGTCACGCACCCTGTCAAGGCGAGGGTTGGCTGATAAGTCAAAATTTGCGATTGCTTTAACCTCTTCACTTGTTAGGTAGATGGCATCGGTTTCTACCCTTGGAACAGTTAACCATGAATCCTTCAACCTAAAGTTTGGGTGAACTTCTTCTTCATCGGCTTGCCGTAAAACCGTTTTCAAAGTTGAGGCTAATTTTTGCACATGGTTGGTTTGAAAGTTCTCTTTGTGTAAATATGATACGAAATCCCCAAGCAATGCTTTGTTGATGTCCTCAAAGTCAAACCTACATCCTGTTTCCTTTATAAAACCCTTTACATGGTTTAGAGTTGTAATATATGCCTTGGCGGAATTTTTAACGTAGTTTGGGATACTTGTTTTAGTCTTCACCAAGTTTTCAAAAAATTGGAGAAATGTGATACGAACTTTTTGCAGAGGTTTGCCAGTGTCTAAGATTGAATGCAACTCTTTTTTTAGAATCTCATCGCTTAATCTCAAACCCTGCTCCCGATATTCTCTCCTAATTCTATCAGCATGATTGAAAAGGGCATCAAGGGTTCGATTGACCTGTGATGCTTTGTCTACCACACGTTTCGAGGTAGGAATCATTCGTTCCTCTCCCTTATCCCACTCGTTTTCCTTGCAATGAAAGTTGGTGTAAAACTGAAATGGCTTCCCTCGTACTTCATAGATGAACCTTAGCACAATGTGTTTTTCTGGGCTGTCTGAAGGCTTGAGGTAAAAGTGTGGGTATGCCATGTGCAGTGCTTCTCCGTGGGTGTTCTGATGGAGACAGCAGCAAAAATAACGGAAAATCTGATGGGGATACAAATCAGGATACAATTACTTGAAATAAATTGTACTGATTTGTGGTTTTTTGCTAACTTTGTAGTGCAAAACAAGTTGATAATCGGCAAAAAACAGCAATTCTGTGCAAACGATTACAAAAGATTGTGGTCTCAGCGGGAATCGAACCCACATCTAAAGTTTAGGAAACTCCAATTCTATCCGTTGAACTATGAGACCAAATCATTGACGTAACTGCCGCTTCTAAAGGCCGCAAAGTTATTGGTCTATGAGACATTATGCAGGCATCTTGGTTCTTTTTTATTGATTGCCGCAAGTAAGCTATCTGCGCCCCTTCATCAAAGGCCTCTCCAAAAAACAATAAGATAAGTGGCTCAAAATCAAGGTCCCCAAAAGAGCGGGAACAAAAACCATCCAATAAGATCCCCCTAACGTGAATTTCCTCGCCACCGCCCCAACTGCCCGAAAAACCAGAGGATGCAGCAAATATAGCGAATAGGAAATGGCGCCCAGCCAAGCGAACGACTTGCCCAAAACTCCCGACCATTCAATCTTGCTGTAAAAGACGGAGGCCACCACAAGCAAGGTAAGGCTTGAAAAAACTATCCGGTTCCAGCCATTGATCAATTGGAATGCCTCGCTCCCAAGGGGCCAAAATGCGAAAGCAAGCATTGCAAAAACCATCCCCCCTAGCCATACGGTACGTGGCACAATTGCCAGCTCTTGCTTAAAAACCCCTAACGCCATACCGCCTACGAAGAAAAAAGCCTGGTTCTTTACCTGAACGTATGGCTCCCACCAATCCGCTTGCACACTTTTTTCAACTGGAAACCAAGCAAATGCCCCCCAGCATCCAAGGCCAAAAAACAACAATACCAAGCCCGAAAAAGCGATGCTAAACTGCTTGCCCAGCCACAATAGGGTAGGGAAGGCAGCGTAAAAAACCAACTCGCAACCAATCGACCAGGCCCCTGTCGCGATGTCCTGCGCCGGGTTGAAAAACCCGAACAAACCTGTGAAATTCAACAAGATAGTGCTCCAGGAACGGGCTGTGTCGTCCAACAGGAGCGTTGCGCCCGTGGCTACCCAAAGCAAGGGGAAAATACGCCAAAACCGCTTTTTGAAAAACTTGGCCCAGCTTTGAACGCTGGCCTCCAGTCGGCCCTCATATACCAGGGTCAGGGTAAGCCCACTGAGCACAAAAAAGGTACTGACGGCATAAACCCCCAAACGACCTTGCAAGCTGATGGCATCCCAGGTTCCAACCAGCCATTTATCATAGTGAAACACCAAAACAGCCAAGGCCATGAGCCCCCGCAAGTAATCCAAGGCAGCAAATCGCGGCTGAATTAATGGTGGATGTTCCACTCGCGGAAAATTTGGCGGAGGTCAGCAGCATTTTGGAAGTGAACCCCACGAATGCCCAGGTTTTCAGCGCCGTGCACGTTTTTGATGCCATCATCGATGAATACGGCATTGGCTGGATCCACCGAGTAGCGACTCAAAAGGGTCTGGTAAATATCTGGGAATGGCTTGCGCGTTTTTTCATCCCCTGAAACGACGATGCCCTCAAACCAGTGCAAAAAATCATAGCGCGCCAAAGCTACCGGAAAGGTCTCGGCGCTCCAGTTGGTCAGCGCCAATAAGCGATGTTCGCCCCGGTCGCGGAGTTCGCGCAGCAATTCCACGGTGTCATGGATGGGACCGCCAAGCATTTCTTCCCACCGACCATAATAGGCGCGAATCTCTGATTCCCACTCAGGATGTTGATTTACAAGCATTTCGGTGGCCACCGAAATCGGGCGCCCCGCATCCTGCTCCACATTCCAGTCGTGGGTGCAAATATTTTCAAAGAAAAACTGGCGGCGTTCCGCATCGGGGATGACCGTGCGGAAGACGTATTCTGGGTTCCAATCAATCAGAACCCCGCCGAGATCGAAAATTATAGTCATGGATATTAATTAATTAATGTGGCCAATGTGGTCAATGTGACTTGATCCAAGCTGACCCCAATTGACCACATTAAACAAATTGACCACCTTCAACTACACATTAAACCGGAAGTGCATCAAATCCCCATCCGTAACCACATATTCTTTGCCTTCAACGGCCATTTTGCCGGCTTCTTTGACTTTTGCCTCCGAACCCAGGGTGACAAAATCGTTGTATTTGATTACCTCGGCACG
>JALHPW010000606.1 GCA_022842255.1 Saprospiraceae bacterium
GTACCCGTTTGTTTTGGAGGAGGTAGTCGTCTAGATTTCCGTTTTCCGTATGGAAGTTAAAAATTTCGTCGCCACCAACGCCCCCTGCCCCATTGGTAGAGAAATAGCCGTTGATTTTGTTCAAGTCTACAATCAATCCAAAGTCGTCGCCTCCCGTGTTGAAAGGCTCTCCCATGTTGATGGGTTTCGTCCATTGAGATCCTTCTGGAATGACGTAGTACATATCCAAACCGCCCTTCCGGTCGGCCTGGCCATCGGATGCGAAGTACAAGGTGTTGTCGGCGTGGATAAAGGGGAATGCGTCGCGACCAGGTGTGTTCACGCCTGGGCCCAGGTTGACGGGCTCGCTCCAGGATTCGCCGACTTTATAAGACACATAGATGTCCGTGCTGCCCAAACCGCCGGGACGGTTGGAAGCGAAGAACAATTTATCCCCGTCAATACTGATGGCCGGGTGAAAATCATCAAACTCATTGGTATTGAATGGCAATGGCTCGGGTGCGCTCCAAATGCTGTCTACTTTTTTAGAGACATAGATGCGCATTTTTTGAACCTTGTCCTTGGCGATTTTTGCCTTGCCATCAATCACTGCATTGCTGGAAAAATAAACCGTTTCGGCAGTACGGTCAAAACAAACCGGGCCTTCATTGTCAACCGAGGTAAGTTCTTTGGCAAAAGCCTCCGGCACCCCGAGTTTGCCCTCCGCATCCCGGCGGGAACGGAGGATGGACATGGACGGCAATTTCAAGTCCTCGTCTTTCAGCTTTTTCAGGCCCACTGTATTGGTGGATATGAACACAATCCCATCTTCATAAAAAGTGGGGCTGAATTCCAAACCCGTTGTATTGACCGCAACTTCGTTGTTCACCTGCACCGTGACTGGAGTCCCTGGACTAGGTATCGTCTGTGCGGCCATACCGTATGCGAAGCCCGTAAACACGAGCATCAGTGAGATATGCTTATAGAAATTCATGATTCTAAGATGATTATTAAGTGAAGGGAGTTTGTTTGGTGGTTTAGGGTTTAGGGTGAGGGTTTACATAAAGAAGCGCGCGTTCGACTTCTTCTTTTTACCGCCACTTACTTGTTTCAAATCGTATTGCAGCACCACCTCAAAGGAGCCTGCATTGTAATCTTTCAAATTGCTGAGGGAGAAATCGTAGGCCGCGCCCACGGCAAACTGTGGCGCTGCTTGCCAAAATGCCAGCAGGTCTACAGAATCGCCGACCCCATCGCCGCCCAGACGGTACGAAATACCGGCGGTGAATTTTTTACGGATATCAAGGTTCAGGTTGATGTCCGCATCAAAAGGCGCGTTTTTCACGTATTTCAACAGGATGGCAGGCATCAGGTTGATGTCTTCGCTCAAGGGCAAAATCGCACCGGCCATGCCATAAAAGTGCTGCGATTCCTTAGCCAAAACATTTGCATTGATATTGCTCAATCCAATAGCGTTGGAATACAAGCGCGGTACGGATACACCAAAGTAGTAGCGCTCCATGATGGTGCCGTACACCCCGGCCCCTACGTTGCCGTAAAAGTCGTTGATGCGTTGGTCTTCGATGGAAAGGTCGCCGCTTTGGGCAGCCTGAGCTTCATTGTAAGCAAAGCCAAGGGAGCGCAAAGAGCCAGACAATCCAATACGGAGCGAAACGTTTTCCTGCGCTACCATATCGTACGAATAGGCCACGGAGGCTTGTAAATCGCGCTGCAGACCAATTTTGGTGTGCGAAATGGTGGCTCCCACCCCTACCCGCTTGGACAGGAACGGACCGTTGAAACTGGCCAGCATGGATTGTGGCGCACCATCAAAGCCAACCCATTGGCTGCGGTAAATAGCAGTCAGGCTTGGCACCCCACGCGCACCGGCATACGCAGGATTGAGGTACAACTTGTTGTACATGAACTGCGTGAACTGGGCTTCCTGTTGTGCGCTGAGCGACACCCCGGCAGCCACTAGTATGGCGATTGAGAATATAATTTTTTTCATTGTAGAGATGGTTGTGTTTGGATGAGGCTGCCTCAAAAGGTTGATATTGTATTTATAAGGTTGATGAAGGTTTATTTTTGACTCGAAAAAGTGGACAATTCTTGCTTTTTTGAGTGCAATTATCAACATCAATCAATCTGATAAACCCTTATAACCCTTTTGCGACAGCCTCACCACTATTTCATGAAAGCGAAAGGATTTTCGCACTACCTGAATATTTCCACAAAGCCCTTCATAGGCGCAATGTTTGGCCCTGGTTTGAAAATGTAGAAGTACACGCCGTCGGGCAAGTCTTTTCCAGCGTCTCCGTTCAGGGTTCCGCGCCAAGCTTCTGCCGGGGCGTTGCTGTAGGGTGCTGCTTCATAGACTAAATCGCCCCACTGGTTGTACACGACCAGCGAATTCTCCCGGAAAAGCCCCGTATCGATACAAGGAATGGTGAACCAGTCGTTCGTATCGTCGCCATTGGGGGTGATGATGTTCGGGATAAACACACACTTCGTGTCGTTGATGGTGATGGTCACCGCTGCCTGATCTTCGAGCGGGCAGGTTCTGGAGCAAACATTATAGATGAAGGACACCATCCCTGGTTCATCCCCTGCCGTGTACGTGAAGGTGCCATCGTTGAAATTCATATTCAAGCCTGGCAACACACTGGTATCACAAATCGCAAAGTCGAAGGCTGGGGAAAGCAAATCGTTGTCCAATACACTTGGGAACGTGATGGTTTCCCCGGGATCGATGCTGAACGTTAAGTCGTTCTCAGCCATGGGCGCCACGGTCATAAACACTTCTACCGTGTCAGGAGTGGTCATACAACCATTTACGCTAGCCGATACGATGTATTGACCGTCGTTTTGCGAACTGAGGCTTAAAATGGTCAGCACATTGGTGGAGGAACTGCCTGGAGTCCAGGTATAGGTCGCACCAGGAATATTGGCCGCCGTGATGACAACTGTATCGCCTTGACAACCTGGAACTGGATTTACCACAGCATCCAAGGCTGGCAATGCCGTCACTTCAATAAAGACCGCGCATTGAGAAAGGTTGCCAGAAGAGTCTACCGCCCTGAAAATCAGGTCATTGAACCCAACCGGGAACGGATCGCCAGAAGGCAACCCTTGTAATTGGGTCACAGTGGGTGTCACGCAGTTATCTGTTGCGTTGGGCAAGTTGAAGGTCAGAATAACCGCATCACAACCTGGGGTCGTGGTGGCACTCAACAAGAAATCACTTGGATCGGTCACGATTCCACCGGCCACATTGACCACGATAGGGCTGACCGGGCAATCAAACACCGGCTCGACATCCTCCGAAACAATTACATTGAAGGTAGCGGTAGCACTGTTTCCAAGGGTATCCGTGGCGGTATAGGTAACCGTAGTGGT